>JBFMCJ010000634.1 GCA_040754675.1 Bacillota bacterium | reverse complement strand
AAGCCGCTGACGGCGGGTCCGGTGCTCAGGTTCACCAGGGAGGTATACGGTCGCGCCGGGTTCCGGCCGGGTTGCCTGTTTAACCATGGATGCGAGCCGCTCCACGTTCTGCGCGAAGCGGACAGCCGGAATGAAGGCATCGGGTCGCAGCGCCGCGACGAGGTGCCCTACCCCTTGGGGGCGCGTGGTCTCGTACAACCAGCCCACCTCGGTACCGATGCTCGAATCAGACAGGCACGCCGCCAGCACCTCGATGGCCAGAGCCAGCCCGAAGCCTTTGTGCCCGCCGACGGGGAGCAGGGATCCTTCCAGCGCCTCTGCGGGGTCCGTCGTCGGGTTGCCGTCCGCATCCAGGGCCCATCCCTCGGGGATGGGCCGGCCGCTCTTGCGGGCCAGAGTGATCTTGTCACGGGCGACCACGGAGGTGGCCATGTCAAGCGTGATGGCCTCCTTGTACGGAATCGAGATGGCCAGCGGGTTGGTTCCGAGCACCCGACCGCGCCCGCCGGGCGGCGTCATCGCGGGGGCGCCGTTGGTGCACACGAACCCGATCAGGCCCCGTTCGGCGATGCGCTCCGCGTACGGGCCGAGGCTCCCGAAATTCTGGGAACGCCGAACCACCGCCACAGCCACGTTGGCGCCTTGCGCCTTCTGGATGGCCAGGTCCACCGCCATCTGGAGAGCCACCTGGCCGAAACCGTTGGCAGCGTCGATTACCCCGGTGGTGGGCGTCTCCGACACCACACTCGGCAGGGTCTCGAGGTTGTACGCCCCGGCCCGGATGCGCCGCACGATGACTGGCAGCCGCATCACACCGTGCGAGCTGTGGCCTCGCAGGTCCGCCTCAACCAGTGACCACGCCACCGCTGCTGCGATTTCGTCGGCAACCCCCGCTTTGCGCAGGACGGCCTCTGCAAACCATTTCAAAACGTCGGCCGAAAGCAGCACATCCCCTGAAAGAGGAGTCTCCGCGTCTGTGGCGCGCAAGTGGGACACGCGACAACCTCCCCCTGGCAGCATTCGGCGAGCACCCCTCGGGCCGCTCGACCCGAGCAACCTGGACCTACTTGCTCTCCCACCCGGCCGACTGGGACCGGTCCGAGGGCCCGATCTGCCATACCCATATCATACCTGGCTGTCATCATCGTGACCTATCTATACAGTTCGAGCCATCGAGCTCGACTCCTCCTGCAATCTTCGAAAAAACCGGTTGTCAGTCGCTAACCGTTATCACGGGGTTGCCCACAGGTCCAGCAGGTTTTGCAGCACATAATCCGGCTTGATGCGTGATGCTTCCAGCTCGCGCTCGGTCGTGTTACCGGTGAGCACCAGAGCCGTAGGGAAACCAACTGCCAGCCCGGCCACCACGTCGGTGTCGAGCGTGTCGCCAACAAACAGCGTCTCTTGTACGGGTGTGCGAGAGTTTGGGGCATTGCCCACAACCAGGTACTGACACCGGTGGCCGCATGCGCCCGGGTCCTCGACACCATGGAGTCCGCTTTGACGCATCTCGCCCGCCAGTTCCTGGCTCCCGAGAACGTAGACCGATGCCCCCGGGGAGCGTTCCGCTATCCACTCGGCGGTCAGCGCGCCCGCCACGAGCACCTTGTCCTCCGAGACCTCCGCGCCGAGCCGGCGGATCCGGCGGAGGACCGTCGCGGCGTACCGCAGCGAAGTGTTGCTGACGAAGGCAAGCCGCTTCCCCCCGCGCTGGAGGCGCTCAAGGGCCTGGACGGCTCCTTCCACCACCTGCTCGCCGCGGCAGAGGACTCCGTCGACGTCAAGCAGGTATGCAGCGTATTCGCTCGGCCGCCGCTTCAAGCGCACGGTTGCCCAACTCGCCTGCAGGAAGTGGTTCGTCAGCCGAGCACGCCGGTCAGCAGCCAGAAGCCGGTGACGGCAACGACCACGGACGTGACCAGTCCGATGAGTAAGGGACGCAGACCGAGATGGCGCACCCGCCCCAGATCGGAGCTAAGTCCCACGGCGACCAGGACCAGGGTAATCATGAGCTTGCTCGCCTGGCCCAACGCGGCAGCAACCGGCTGCGAGATGACCCCGGCGCTGCTGAGCATGCTCATGCCGACGAATGCGACGACGAACCCCGGAAACGCCGCGCCCACGCCACGCAGCACGTCGTCCGTTTGCCGGGAGCGGCGCACGAACGCCAGTGAGAAGCCCGCCACAAGGGGAACGAGGAAGAGGGTGCGGGTCAGCTT
>JBFMCJ010000633.1 GCA_040754675.1 Bacillota bacterium | reverse complement strand
TAGTCGCCATGAGTCGGTCGAACTCTCTTCTGGTCAGCCGCGTTTCCCTCCACTGGCCAGCACTGCAGAGTACCTCCTCCCCGTACTGTTGGCAGAAGTCGCAGGTGGCGCAGGACTTCGTCAACTCTTCTGCTGGTAGGTCCGCGGTGTGCCTGATGCAAAAGAAGCACCGTTCAGCGAGGACGGGGGGCTTGTACAGAGCGATTTGGCCGGCGGCCTCCGCTCCATCTCGCCCCTGGATGCACACCCGGAACACGTGCTCCCGGTCTTGCGCGGCGGCAATGAGATCGCAGTATTCCCTGAGCGGTATCTCCACAACTCCTGTCCTGTCCAGTCGATATGACCTCAAGGCATCTCCGAAACCGGCCCTCAGCTCAGGCCGAACCGTGCTTGGTTCGCACCGCAGCCATAGGGCCTTCTCGGAAGCCGCTCTCACCCAATCCGGGGCAACGGTGATGATGCGATCGGTCCACTCCGAGGGGGCATGACCGCACTCTCCCGCTGCCCACCAAACGCGCTGGAGCACTAATTCAAGGGGAACGGGCCTGCCGCCCTCACTGCACAGTTCCCACACAGTCCGATCCCAACTAGGTTGCATGGGGATGAACGCCCCCTCTTTCGCTGCGGCAGCGGGAGCATCTCTTGATTCGGCCCGGGGCTCCTTCAGTTCGACACTGCAACCGGGGCAGGCATCGAAGTGTACGCTCAGCCTGGGGTGGCCTTCGGGCTCGGGGAAAACCGGAACGGGATCCGGGTGGAGGCTGACGCCTCGCAGGTGGGCGGCATAGCGGAACGGCAGCCTCTCCATTTCGACGCCTTGTCGGTCGTACACCGCTACCTCGAAGCAGCCGCTGGGCTCGGGCAAAGCGATCGTGACGCCCGTGGACAGCCACTCCGGGGAAGGACGCACTTGTATGCCTCCCGGCGCCAGTTCTGCCCAGGCCACTTCGCCGAGCAATTCCTCCTGGAGGCACCGCAATCTCGGCGGTTCGCCTGTGAAGAGGGGGCCCTGATCGTGATCGCGGTCGATGGGCAGGACATTCCCAGCCAATTCGAACCGTGCGCCACCACTGAGGTCCAGCGTGACCGGAAGGCCCTGTGCGTCAACGAACGGGATAACGCCTGTTTCCGCCAGATCGACATAGCATACCTGATACCCCCGGGGCCTTCGCACCGGGTCCACGGGCCAGTGTGGCTTGCTCAGTTGCCATGTGGCTGGGAAGAAGAGGAGCAATCTTCTGGTCCTCCCCGTCCGTCTTACCGCGGGCAGGAGCCTTCTGTCACCTTCCCACCCCTGGCACACCACAAGGGGCATATCGCGGTAGCGGTAACGGCTGACACTTAGCTTGATTCCCTCCTCGTAATCCGAGCCGCTGGCTACCACTTCGTCGGATAGGTTGTTGAGATACCAGCATCCCTCGCGCGGTGCTGGCGCGAGCTCGGACTCACCCTGCCTAACTTCCAGTTGGGGCTGACTGAGGAGGGTCTCGGGGATCTTAATCCCCAAGGCCCACTCTCCGCCTTCTTTCCAGGCCACCAAGCGGAGACTGGGAAGGCGCCGGACCCGTTCGGCGCAGAGGTCCCGTCCCTCGTTTGCCCACCAGCTTTGAAATTCGGCGTAAACGCGCTGATAACGGTAGGACCGGGGCCAATCGGCAGGCGCCCTGGGTTCCCCGGCGTGCAGCGTGGTTGTCAGCAGCGCAACAGTTGCCACGACAAACCTGTCCGCCCATTGCCCGCCGTACGTCAGGAACCGCTCGGTGGGCCTGTCGACGTGGGGATGGGCCGGGCTCACGCCGGCGGCCTCCATGATCCCCGCCCGGCGTTCTCTGGCGGCCTTCAACCTCTCTTCAATCCTCTGCTTATACTCGTGGACCGCCTCGGCCGTCACCTCCGAACCCATGCGGGCGGCCAGTTCCGTCCTTGCTCGTCTCAGTCCAGCAGTTGCCTCTTCCGTCCGTGCCCGGACCGACTCGCGCAACTCCTCTAGCGTCCAGTCCCCGTCCGCGTCTGCCGGAGGCGCGGCGATGCCCAAGTTGAGCAAATCCGCTGTCGCTTTCCCCAAGCACTCTTCCCTTTTCTTAATGGCTTGGGTCACTTCTTCTATCCTTGCGGTAAGGTCGACTAACTGGACCCGTGCTTCCACGGCCGCTTGCTGCCGCTTTTCGGCCTCTGTGATATCCGCTAGCCATCGTTTCACTCTCTCGCCGACCAGCTTCCACAAGCTGAGGAGGGAT
>JBFMCJ010000632.1 GCA_040754675.1 Bacillota bacterium | reverse complement strand
CGGCACCCGGCTGGCCAGCGACTCCACCAGCCACAGCAGCGCCGCCCTCGGCTTCTGGAACCTCTCCACCTGCACGCGCAGCGCCTGCTCGCGGTCCATGACGTCGTAGGTCAGCTCCCGGCGCTTGCGCCGCAGGGCCTCCAGCTCCCGCTCCAGGTCCTCGCGGGTGCCATGGGCCTCCTGCAGGGACGAAAGCTCCGCCTCCAGCTCCTCCACCCTGCGCTGAAGCGCCCGCAGGACAAGGTAGCCCCGCTCCTGCTCCTCCTTGAGCCGCTTTATCTCGTCCGCCTTCAGGTCCGCCACCGCGTCCCCCAGGGCCTCGTACAGCTCGTGCTGCACCTCGGGGGGCAGCAGGGCAAGCTGCGACCCGTTCATCACCCCCAGCCTGCCGGATTCCACCAGGGCCTGGAACTCCGGGATGAGGTTGTTCAAGGCGTCGTACCGCGCAACATGTCGGTATGACATGCCCATCTCGCGCGCCACAACGTCCAGACTCCTGCCCGGGAAATTGGTGTCGTTACGACACCAATTTTCTTTCCCAGGCCGGCCGACGTGCTTGATTTGCCCGAGCAAGTTCTTCCTCCGCCGTATCGCCCGCGCCAGCTCCATGGGCGAGGGCGGGCGAACCTCGACGTTGGCGTCGATGAGCGCCATCTCCGCCTCAGGAGCATCCGCGTCCAGGACCAGCGCCGGAACCTCCTCCAGGCCCAGTTTTGCAGCCGCCTTGGCCCGGCCGTGGCCCGAGATGATCTCGTATCCCCCATCGGGCAGGGGCCGCACGACCAGGTTGTGCAGGACCACCCCTCCCAGCCGGCGGATGGACGCCGCGATGGACTCCACCTCCTCGGGCGTGTGCTCGCGGAAGATCCGTGAGGCCGCCGGGCGCAGGTCGGACACGGGCACCCACCTGATCTCAGGCCTCTTCACCGCTTTCCCCTCCTTCCCGCCGGCTCCAGGCCGTTTTCCTCCACGGGCTCCGGCCCGCACAGCCGCAGCCCGGGCCAGATCTGCTGCAGGTGCGCGATGTGCGCCACAGCGTCCTCGTACCGCCGGAAGTCGTCCCGCCCCCCCAACACCGTCACCAGCCTAGCCCTGCCGTGGACCTCCAGGTACAGTGCCTGGGTCGGGTAGGACACCCTCCACACCCTCACCGCCTGCCACCCCCTTCCCGGGGAAAGAAGGACTCACTCTGCGGCACCACCACCTCGATCCCGCGCCGCCGCTCGGGCACCACCACTTCCAACTCCCCGGGCTCCTTTCCGCGAGCGCTGCCCGGGACGGGCCTGCGGTCGGGAGGGGCGAGGTCGAACTCAACCTTTACGGGCGGCTGCGGGCGGCCGTTCCGCACCGCCTTCACCACCCCCGTGCCCGGGGCCAGGTTCTGCAGGTCGGTGTAGGAGAAGAGGGGCCGCTGCACCTCGGTGTACTGCTTGGCGTCCGTGTGCCAGCCCCAGAGCCCCGGGAACCGGCGCACCGTGCGCCTCTCTTCCTCAACCCGCACCTCGCCCATCTCCTCGGCGAACCGCCGGGCGTCTTTGGCGTCGTCCAGGTTCAGCACCACCTTGGTGCGGCAGTTGCCCAGGAGCACGTCGCGGAACGCGGTGGACTCGCCAAAGAGAAGCTGCGAGGTGTTCTGCAGGGCCAGCACCACCCCGCACCGGTACGAGCGCCCGATGGCGAGCAAACGCTCGAAGTCCGGGTTCAGATAGCGCGGGAACTCGTCCACGTACAGAAAGTGCGGCACCCGCGTCCACTCGTTCCCTGGCCGGCGGAAAACCGCGTTCTGCAGGTGCATCACCACGAACTGCCCGAACACGTCCCCCAGCTTGCCCAGGGCACCCAGGGCGGTGTTGACCACTAGGACCTGGCCGCCCTCCAGGTGCCGGTCCAGGTCGATCCCCGACCGGCCGTCGAAGATGCGCCGCAGCATGTCGTTCCCTACCAGGTCCTCCACCTGCAGCCTGAGCCCCAGGGCGAACTGCTGCATCTTGTCCGCGAGCTTGCCCAGCACTTCGGCGCGGAAGTAGCCCGTGAGCGCGGACTGGCCCTGGGTCGACTCCAGCTCCGCAACGTACTCCTCCAGGATGGCGGGATTGCGGAGCGCGTTGGCCATGTGCACGATGGTCACCTCGTTGCCCCTGAGCCGCTTCAGCAGCTTGACCGTGTTGCGGCAGGCCACCTGCTGGACGGCACTGAAGAACGCCTCCTGCTTCCCGAAAAGGCTCGTCAGCACCGTGCGC
>JBFMCJ010000631.1 GCA_040754675.1 Bacillota bacterium | reverse complement strand
GGGCAAATCCACCCTCGGTTTGCCCCATCATGTCGACCTGGAGCACTTTGGCGGTCCAACTCTTGCCCGGCATGGCCTCCACGGTGATGGTGGCCTCCTGGCCCTCCTTGACGTGCACCACGTCCAGCTCGTCGATCATGACGTGCAGGTTCATCTTGCTGTTGTCGAAGACGGTGCCGATGCCCTGCCCCGCCTGTACCTTCATGCCGGGGTTACCCCAGATCCAGGCCACCCTGCCCGCGGTGGGTGCCCTGATCTCGAGCTTGTTGCGGATCTCTTCCTTCTGGGCAATCTCGAGCTCTTTCTGGCGGATCTTCAACTGCTGCTGCTCGATCCACCGCCGGGTGCTCTCGCCCCCCATGCTGATGATGGGGTCTCCCTTCTGGACCCGCTGCATGTTCTTCACGTGCACGCGGGTCACGGTCCCGGCCGCTGAACTGTACACCACGTCCTCGGCCTTGTACCGGTCGATGGTCTGGGGCTCGCCCACCTCCACGGTGCCCTGGGGCGAGAGTATGCTGAGGCGGTACTTCATCCCCGGCTTGAGCAGGCCCTCGTTCTTGGCCTCGATGGTCACGCGGCACACCAGGTAGTTATCCTTGGGCACGGGCGTGTCGTCCACCACCGTGACCACGCCCTCCACCGGGGTAGCGAATTCCTCGAACCAGAGCTGGGCTTTCTGCCCCACGGCGATGCGCTTGACGTCGCCCGGATTTACCTCCGCCACGGATACCACCGTGGCATCGTCCACGATGCGGGCGACCAGCTTGCCTTCGTCCACTTTATCTCCGTTTTTGAGGGTGAGCTCGGTCACCCGCCCCGAGATGGGCGCGTACACGCCCACGCCCCGGTTGGGATCCACCCTGGTCACCTGCTCGGGTGGCACGCCCAGCACGCTGGCCAACTCAAGACGCAATTGCTCAACCTCGAACATCAGGTTCTGCAGTTCGTAGCCCACCTGGTCGTTACGGAGAGTCGCGACCAGTTGTCCCGCCTCTACCTGCTGGCCCCGCTGCACTTCGATGGAAACCAGGGTGCCGTCCACCGGAGCCACCAAGTCACCCCTGTAGATGGGCTGAAGCTGCCCCACCGCCTCCACGGCCACCCTGAGGTCGCCCCGCTTCACCTTGGCGGTGGCGTACACCGGCCCCGCGGATTCCTCCGGCTTGGGCAGGAGCTTCTTGTAGGCGTAGGTCCCGCCCCCGACCAGGATGAGTGCCACCAGTACCCAACCGATAACCCGGCGCCACATTTCGCTACCCCTCCTGCCCTGATCCGGCACTAAAGTCCGCACACGCGCCTGCCCCCGCGGAACCCCCGCGTACGGGGTGGCCGTCGGGTGGCCCGTCGGACACGATCTGGCCGTCCTGCAGGCGCACGATGCGCCGGCTGTAGCGCGCCATGCGCTCGTCGTGGGTCACCTGCAGAATGGTGATCCCCCGCTCGCGGTTCAGGCGCGAGAACAACTCCATCAACTCTTCCCCGGTCCGGCTGTCGAGGTTACCGGTGGGCTCATCGGCCAGGAGGAGGGCCGGCTGGCCCACCAGGGCGCGGGCGATGGCCACCCGTTGCTGTTGGCCGCCGGACAGCTCGGTGGGACGCCGCCCGGCCTCGGCCTCCAGGCCCACCGCCGCCAGCGCCTCCTCGGCCAGACGCCGCCTCTGCCGGGGCGGCACCCCCCGGTACACCAGGGGCAACTCCACGTTCTGCCGCGCCGTCATGCGGGGCAGCAGGTGAAAGCTCTGGAACACGAACCCCAGCATGCGGTTGCGGATGGCCGCCAGAGCGGCATCCCCCAGGCCGTTCACTTCCCGGCCCCCGAGTATGTAGGAACCGCCGCTGGGATGATCCAGGCAGCCGATGATGTTGAGCAAGGTGGATTTGCCCGACCCGGAGGGACCCATCACCGAGGTGAACTCCCCTTCCTCCACCTCCAGGGTGATCCCCCGCAGGGCCGGCACCTCCACCTTGCCGATGCGGTAACTCTTCCTCACGTCCCTCAAGACCACAAGGATAACGCCCACCCCCTCCCGCTCCCCGGCCCACGCGCTTGTGGCACCAGCACAGGCCCCGGCGTACGCCCGGCATCCGCGCCCTCACGCCCTCACTGCCACTCCGGCAGGCGCGCGGGCGCGACCGGCCGACCGGGTCCGCGCTTCGCAGTTCCCGGTATATGACGCCGATCCCCACCCAAATGTTGCACCGCCCGCCTCGCCCCGCGGCGCCGCAGCCCCCCGCGCCGCC
>JBFMCJ010000630.1 GCA_040754675.1 Bacillota bacterium | reverse complement strand
GGCGGCCGCATCGAGCACCTCGATGGCGGCCGGCACCACCTCGAGCCCGATGCCGTCGCCGGGAATCACCGCGATGCGGTGTGTGGAGATTGCCACGATGCCTGCTCCTCTCAAAGGAACCGTCCGAGCGCTAGAAGCGCCCGGCCCACCATCCGAAGGGCAGCGGAACTCCCAGCATCCGCCCGAACGCGAGGTACAGTACCAGCACCCAGGCCGCGCCCGCAGCGAGGGCCCGCACCCACAGCTTCCAGTCAGTCCGGCCTGCGCGCGCGAGCAGCGTCGCGAGCCCCGCAAACCCTAGCGCGCCGCCCGCCACGTAGCCCAGCTTCCAGAATACGAAGAGCCAGGCGGCCAGGGCTGCCGAGATTCCCAGCACCCACGCCAGCGGGTCGGGGGCGGCCTGGGATGGGTCGGCGGTGACGGCGGAGGCAGGCGCTGGAGCGGGATCGGCCGCCGGGGAGCGGCGCGACCGGGCCCGGAAGGCCGCGGCGGCGGTGCGCACCAAAAGCAGCGCCGAAACGGCCGCGAGGGCGACCAGGATGGCGTCGGGCCAGATGCCCCCGAAGGGCGTCATGTAGTTGCGCTGAGCCCAGAAGACGCCGGCCAGGGCCAGCATGAAGATGGCCACCGCAAAGTCGGCACCCACGCTACATCGCCACCTCTTCGGCCCGCCGTGCAGCCTCTTGCCGGCGCCGCATGGCTGCCGAGACGAAAGGCCAGGCGAGCGAGAAGGCGCTCAGCAGGATCAGGATCCAGGAGATGGGGCGGATGAAGAAGATGAGCCACCGGCGGGGCAAACCGGCTCCCATGAGGAGCCCCTGGACGAACCCCTCCTCGGCAATCGGCCCGAGGACGAGCCCCAGGACGACCGGCGCCGGGTGGACGCCGAGCCGCTTCAGCGCGTACCCGGCCACCCCCAGCACCAGCATGATGACGACGTCGAAGAAGTTGTTGCGGATGGCGTACGACCCCACCACGGTCAGTGCAAAGACGCCGGGTACGAGGTAACGCGTCGGGAGGACGCTCACGAGGCGGTTCAAGAGCCTCCCGCCCCAGATCCCGATGGGTGCCATCACGAGCGTCGCCAGCGCCAGCGCCACGATGAAGGTGTAGACGATCTTGCCCTGGGTCGTGAAGAGTTCGGCGCCGGGCCGCAGGCCGTGGAGGAGCAGCACCCCGTATATGACGGCATCCGGCGGGGCGCCCGGGATTCCCAGAGTGAACAGGGGCACCATGCTGGCGCCGACCACGGCGTTGTTGGCCGACTCCGTGGCGATGACGCCGTCGATAACCCCCGTGCCGAAGCGCTCGGGCTGGCGGGAGGATCGCCTGGCGGCGTCGTACGCCACCAGGTTGGCCACGCTGCCGCCTGCCCCGGGGAGAAGCCCGACCCACATGCCGATGAAGGCGGATCGCAGGAGGTTGACCGGCTGGGCGAGCACGGCCCGCACCGTCTCGCCGAAGACGCCCCTGCGGCGTTGGTAGGTGAGGACTTCGACCTTGCCGGCCCGCCGGGCATTGGCGGCCATGGTGATGATTTCGGGGATGCAGAAGAAGCCGATGAGGGCCACGACCAGTTCAACGCCGGCCTGAAGCTCGGGCTGCCCGAACGTGAAGCGCACGTCGCCGCCGATGGGGGCGATACCCACAGTGCTGAGCAGAAGGCCAAAGAGGGCCCCGATGGCACCTTTGAGCAGTGACCCGCTGGAGAGGCTCGCCACGATGGTCAGCCCGAACACGGCCAGCCAGAAGTACTCCGGCGGGCCGAACTTGAGCGAGACGGACGCCAGGGGCGGGGCCAGAAAGGCCAGGAACAGAACCCCGATGAGGCCGCCGGTGACGGAGGCGATGGTGGCCGTGATGATGGCCTGCTCGCCCCGTCCCTGGCGCGCCATCGGGTAGCCGTCGAAGGTCGTGCCGATGGAGGACGGGGTGCCGGGCGCGTTGATGAGGATGGCCGAAAAGGCCCCGCCGTAAATCGCTGCCATGTAGATGGCGCCCAGGGCGATGAGGCCCCGGGTTGGATCCATGGTGAACGTGAACGGTACGAGCAGAGCCACGGCCATCGTGGCGCTGATCCCCGGCAACGCCCCCGCGATCAGGCCCGCCACGATGCAGGCGAACATGATGAGCAGGGTGTCCGGCCGAAGGGCTTCGGCAAGGATGGCGCTGAGCATTTCGAACAATCCAGTTCACCTCCCCGGCGCGCCGGATGGGCTTTTTGATGCGCGGTCCCGGGTAAACGCC
>JBFMCJ010000629.1 GCA_040754675.1 Bacillota bacterium | reverse complement strand
CTCGAATGCCCCTGGGCGCGGTTCCGGTGCGGTGCTACCTGTCACCTTCGGTCGCCTCCTGCAAGCGTTTTTTTCAGGCTACCGGGTTGCGAACCGCCATTGCAAACGCTTCCTATCGATAAAAAGCGGCCGGCGCCCAGTCTGAAGGAGGTATTACGAGTTCCTGCGAGTTCTCTGCCTGTAACGACGGTCATCGGCGAACCACTGGAACTTGGAACCGGTAACTAGACCCGTTATAATGAGCTTGAAGTCTGTGAATAAGTCTTCATTCACCCGCAGGCCGGTCTCGCATGCGCGAGTCGGCCCCGTGGGCGAGGAGCGCGAGCGGCGCATGGGAGTGAAAGGTGCCACGAAGCGGATCGGCGACGCCGATGGCCGGCCCGCGGCCGGTGCGGTGTCCGCTCCTTACATCGGGAGCCGTACGGCTAACGAGGCCTTGCTGGACGAAAAGCGCATGCTCATCGAAGCGGCCGCCACTCGGTGTTTCAGTGAGTGTGGCTACAGCGGCACGACCATCGAACAGATCGCCATGCATGCCGGCATGAGTGTGGGCTCCATCTACCGCTACGTGACTCGCAAGCAGGATATCCTCCTTCTCGTCTTCAAGCGCCTGATGGACCTCTATGAATCCGTTCTCACTCCCGTCATCGACCTGCCTCTCCCGCCCGACCGCAAGCTGTTCGAGGCGATGCGGGCGTACTACGGGATCATCGACCGGGAACCGGACCGCGCGCTCATCGCTTACCGGGAGAGCTGGGCGCTCGACAAGGCCGGACGGTCCTACATCAAACAACGGGAACTCGAAACTAACCGCTACTTTGAAGAAATCATCGGCGCAGGCATCGACCAGGGGGCCTTCCGGCCGGTCGATGCACACCTCGTGGCCTACGACATCGTGCTGCTCGGTCACATGTGGGCACTAAAGGGGTGGCACTTCCGGCGGCTGTTCACGCTCGACGAGTACGTCCGCCGCCAGTTTGAACTGGTGATGGCTCATCTTACGCCTCCCCAATAGGGGATTTTGGGGGTAGCGGCATGCGAGCACCGCTCTCACCGCTGGTGTTTTTCCAGCGGGCTGTCCGGATCTTCGGTGACCGGACAGCGGTCATCGACGGTGATGTCCGGCTCACGTACAGAGAGTTCGCGGCTCGCTGCGAGCGACTGGCGAGGGGGCTGCGTGGGCTGGGCATTGACCCTGGCGACCGGGTTGCCGTCCTGTCGCCCAACACCCACCGGGCCCTGGAGTGCTATTATGCCGTACCCCTGGCAGGAGGCGTACTGGTACCCCTGAATACCCGCCTGGGCCCCAGCGACTACCGCTACATCCTCAGCCATTCCGGAGCAAAGGCGATCCTGGCCGACCCGACCTTCGCCGACCTCGCTGTCTCGCTGCGCCAGGTACTTCCCTCGCTTCAGCTTGTCCTGCTTTCCGGTGAGACGGCAGCGGCCCGCAACGCAGGCCGCGGGGAGGAGGTGCTGTACTCGGAGGACCTCACGGAACGCCAGCGTCTGTCCGGAGACGGCGTTTTCCGTCAGGGCCTGATAGACGTCGATGAACTCGACGAGGAGGCCCTCATCACCCTCAACTACACGAGCGGCACCACGGCGAACCCCAAAGGGGTCATGCTCACGCACCGAAACACCGCTCTCAACGTACTCGATTTCATCATCCATGGCCGGCTCACCGTCAACGATATCTACCTCCACACGCTGCCCATGTTCCACGTCAACGGCTGGGGTGGCGTCTGGGCGGTCACGGCGGTCGGCGCCACGCACGTATGCCTTCCCAAGATCGACCCGGCTCATATCGTGCACCTTATCGACTCGTTGGGTGTCACGATGGCGTGTTCGGCGCCCACCGTGCTCGTCATGCTGGGAAGCGACCCGGCCACGGCCAACTGGCGCCCGAAACACGCCGTCCGCTGGTACGTGGGCGGCGCACCGCCGCCGGCGGCACTCATCCGCCGGATGGAGCACGAACTGGGCTTCGAAATCGTCCACGTGTACGGGTTGACGGAGACAAGCCCGTGGTTGACCGTCTGCGAGTGGCGGGACGAGTGGAACAGCTTGAGCCCTGAGGAGCGGGCCCGGATCAAGGCACGACAGGGCATCGGTCAAATCCTCACGGGGGAAGTCAGGGTCGTTCGGCCGGACCTCACCGACGTGGCACCTGACGGCCATGAGGTCGGCGAGATCGTGGTGCGTGGCCCCACGGTGATGAAGGGCTACTACAAGGACCCGGAGGCCACCGCCGAGGC
>JBFMCJ010000628.1 GCA_040754675.1 Bacillota bacterium | reverse complement strand
CTGGGGATTGTGCCCTACGAGCCCGATGCGGTGGCCAGGCTGGTGCGGCGGTTGGGGCCACCCGAGAGCTTGCTGGTGGCCTGGACCAGGCCCATGAGGCGCTCAGAGACGTGGTCCGGGCCCGGGAGGACGCCAAGCAGGACCGCCACCGCAAGCGCCAGCAGGTGGGGAAGTTTCTGCTGCGCTGGGGCTAGCAGTTTGTGTGAATAACAACGCCGTTCTTGGCATGTATTGTGGCCACCGATGGCGAACCCCCCAAGGGGTGGTGGTATCGTTGCACGGCAAGCGGTTCAGGGAGTACAGTCCCAACCAGATCATGGCTCTTCCGCCCTCGTTGGAGGAATGGCTGCCGGCGGACCACCCCGTATACTTCATCAGCGACACGGTGGATCAGTTTGACCTGTCGCCGATCCATGCCGACTACCGGGAACGCCGCGGCCAGCCGCCGTACAATCCCCGGATGATGGTGAAGGTCTGGTTTTACGGCTACTGCCGCGGGATCCGCTCTTCGCGCCGGCTGGAACGGGCGCTTCATGAAGACGTGGGCTTTCGGATACTGGCGGCTAACCAGCAGCCGGACCACTGGACGCTTTCGGAGTTCAGAAGGCGGCATCACCGGGCCCTTGGGGACCTTTTGAAGGAGACGGTGCGGGTAGCGGCCCAGTCCGGTCTGGTGCGGCTGGAGCACGTGGCGGTGGACGGGACCAAGGTGAAGGCCAACGCCTCCAAGCACAGCGCCATGAGCTACGGGCGGATGAAGGCCGAGCTGGACCAGGCGGCCCGGGAGATCGACGCGTATCTGGAAGAGGTTGAAGCCAACGACGCCGCCGAGGACAAACAGTTTGGCAAGGACAGCGGCTGGCGGTTGCCACCAGAACTCAGGGACCGGCAAAAGCGCCTGGAGGCGATTCGCCGGGCCAAGGCCCGGCTGGAGGCGGAAGCCAGAGCAAGAGCCGAGGCTGAGCAGGTCCGCCGGCAAGACAAAGCCGCCAGGGAGGGCCGGCTCTACAAACCCCGCAAAGAAGCCCAGACGGCCAGGCCGGCCGACAAAGACCAGCTGAACTTCACCGATCCCGACTCGCGGATCATGAAGAACTCCGACAAGGCGTTTATCCAGGGCTACAACGCCCAGGCGGCGGTGGATGCCCAGACCCATCTGATTGTGGCCGCGGACCTCACCAACCAGGCTTCGGACGCGCCGCACCTGGTGTCCACCCTGGAGCAGGTCAAAGACAACACGGGCAGTGCTCCCAAGGAGCTTTCGGCCGATGCCGGCTACTGGAGCGAAGATAACCTGGCCGCGCTTGCGCAACGAGGGATCGAGGCCTTCATTCCACCCGACAAGGTAAAGCACAGCGAGTGGCGGAACCAGACGCCTCCCGACGAGCCGATCCCCAAGGCGGCCACCCCACGAGAGTTCATGCGGCACAAACTCAGGACCGAGGAGGGACGGGCCCGCTACAAGCTCAGGCAGACCTCGGTGGAACCTGTTTTCGGCCACATAAAAGAGGCCATGGGCTTTCGGCAGTTGCTGTTGCGTGGCGAGCAAAAGGCCAGATCGGTGTGGCGCTTTCAATGCGCCGCCTTCAACCTGATGAAGCTGTACTGGCACCGGACGTTGGAAGGACAAGGACAGGCAGCCCCTGCTGCAGGATGAAGCCACCGGTACCCGACTCGGCCGGCCGTGATAGCGCCTGATTCTTATCACCACCTGGCGTCGATCGGTCCAAGCCCGGCTGACGGTGACCAAAACCCACACGGGCTGCTAGCGCGATCCGGCAGAGAAGGCCGCGTGGTCAGGGCTCCTGGGGTCGGCCAGCACGGATTCATGGTGCCGAAGGATTGGCAGTTGATTTCTGATCATACCAGGCCGATTGAATCGGAAGTGGCGGCCATCAGGGAACACATGGTCCACTTCGTCGAGCTCGACGAGGGTACCTCGCCCGTTCGGTTCTCCACACCGGCGGGCCAGGTCAAAACATTCTCCAGGCGGCAACTAGCCTGGGAACTCGTTGGGTCTCGCCTGCCGGATGCAGACTCGGGCATGGGGGCCATTTACCTCGGCAATCCTCCTCGCCTCCAGTGCCGAGATCGGACCTCGTCGGCGGTGAGCGTCGTCATCGGACAGGAGGGACCTGCTTCGGAGGTCGGACGCCGCTGGCGTGCATTTGTTGACCTGAAGGATCCATGGGGTTCGGCGGATGCGGTGGCCCGAGCCCTTGAGGATGCGCCGCTGGACATTCGCGAAGCCGGTTGGTTTTT
>JBFMCJ010000627.1 GCA_040754675.1 Bacillota bacterium | reverse complement strand
GTGTGTTTTGCAGATATAGAAGAGGCCCGGGCAGCATTCGCCTTGGGTGACGGCATCGTGTTCCGCTGCGCCGCCTGCGGCCGGGACCACTCCGCGTCGGGAGGGGGTTGGGTTCCGTGCGCGCGCACGGTGGCGAAGGAGTGGGGGATGAAGCGGGATCTCCCCGTCCCGGAAGCCGAGGCGGAGGTTTGGGATCTAGCCGACCCGGTGGCGGCAGCCCTGCACGACCGCGCGTTTGATGAGTGCCTGAAAAAGGTCCGTGCAAGCGCACCTGAACCCCGTGGTGCCGCGCTGGTGCCCAGCTGGCCGGCGGTGCTAGCGCTGATCCCACCGGAGATGATCTTAGCCCTGACCAACACCTGGGACCGCTGGTGGGATTCCCTGGTAGGGCCGTGGCTGGGAGCGGTCTCAGGATCGCTGGCTGGCTTCTGGCACGCGAGGATGCCCGGACCGGTGCCCAGGTCCGTGAAGGTGGGCTGGGATCACCCGTTGTGGCAGGCACTGTGCGGCAGAGACGTCCTGCTGCGCAAGCACGAGCCCCGCGACGCCGTGCTCATGGGCCGGCACGCCTGCGCGTTCCGGACGCAAAAGCGAGCGGACTGGGACTGGCGGGAAAAGTACTCCGTGCTTCAGGTGCACTTTTACGCCGGACTCCGGGTGGCTATTTGGGTCCACAGCAACGCGGTGGCGAAAGGCGTGGCCCGCGATGCCGAGTGGGCGCTCCGGATCGCCGACCGGCAGCGGCCGCCGGCTGGCCGAAAACGGGAGGAAGAGGCGTGCTGACCGCCTGTGTCACCGGCCACCGCCGTCTGGGCGACCCCGAGCAGGTGAGGCACGTGCTGGCTGCCGCTCTCGACCGGGCTCTGACGGAAGGGTACACCGTCTGGTACGTAGGCATGGCCTTGGGCGCGGACCAGATGGCGGCGGAACTCCTGCTCGGGAAGGCCCGCCGGGTGGTGGCGGTGATCCCGTGCGACGACTACGACCGGCTTTGGCCTGCATCCGTGCGGCGCAGGTACCGTTGTCTGCTCGCCCGGGCGGACGAGGTGGTAGTGTACCCGGGAGGGCCCTACGCCCCCTGGAAGCCCCATGCCCGCAACCGGTGGATGGTCGACCGGTCGGGCCTGGTGGTTGCTGTTTGGGACGGCAGGCGCACGGGCGGCACGTACGGGACGGTGGGGTATGCTCGCGCCCGGGGTGTCCCCGTGCGGGTAGTTTGGCCGGGGAAGCAGAGTTGAGACCGCGCGCCGCCCGAACTCGCGGGTTGAGGCGGGGATGGAGGTGCAAGGACAGATGGACAGGGCGGAGGCCGGGCGCGTGCGAGCCATGTTGGGCGACCTGTACACCAGGATCACAGAGCTGTCCCGCAAGGCCAGACTGTTGGACAACGTCCACCGCGATCTCGCGGCGCTAGATCCTCACAGGGCCCTCGAGCAACTGATGAAATCAGAGGAGTTCAACCAGGAGGTCACGGAGACGGTGTCTTTCGGTTGCTTCGCGCTGGCACTGTGGGGCTATTACTGTCCCTCGTGCTACCTGGTCCTGGACCCGCGCCGCCCGTGGACGGGCCGTTGCCCGGCGTGCGGCGGTGCCGTACCCAGACCGGCGCTTGAGAAACTGGCGGGGGAGGAGGGCTGAAAGCATGGGTTTCACGGGCGTGGTGGTAACCACGCTGCCCTTCGTCCCGCGGGACGAGGAGGCTTTCCGGGCGGAACTGGCGCGGCTGGGCATCCCGAGCGTTGAGGAAGATCCTTCGTGCTCGGGGCTGGTCTGGCAGAAGCGAGAGAACGGCTACTGGTTCGGAGGCCGCGTGCTGACGCTGGACGTGGAAGTGCCGGATGACGTGGACCCCTCTGGCGCGGTCGACCTGGTCGAGGTGCTGCAGGAGCACATCAAGCCCGGAACGGTCTTCGCGTGCGAGTCCGTCGCGCACGAGGGCCTGTCCTCGGTCAGCGCCTGGGTCTGTGTGGTTACCGAAGACAAGGTCCTGCAGGGCGAGTTGGAAGGCATCGCCGCAGCACTCCTCAGCGTGGCGAAGTCCGCACCTGCCGGGTGCCGCTCCCAGGGTGAGCGGCGGTTCGGGTGTGGCCGCTGTTGAAGACGGGGAGACAGCCGGACCCGGAGGTCCGGGGCCCGGCTCCCCGTGAGGGGGTATTGATCGATGAGGAAAGCCGTAGTGGTCTTGAAGGCGCTGCTTGCCGGCCAGAGGGTGGTCCTCGACGGCCGGACGTGCGTCCTGGAAGACGGCCGGCTCTGGGTGGTGGCCAC
>JBFMCJ010000626.1 GCA_040754675.1 Bacillota bacterium | reverse complement strand
CAGCTTGTAGGCCCGGATCGTCGGAATGAGTGAAGCTGAGGGCTTGATCCAGGTGGCGTCGAGCTTCTTTTAGATGGCCACTCTGCTGGGCAATGCGCGCCAACTCGATGTAAGCATGAGGGACCTCGGAGGGGTCCACGCCGGTGAGGTTGTCCAGGATGGGCTGCAGAAGGCAACGAGCATCGTCATAGCGGCCCAGGGAGCGGAGCGTACGGGACAGGTCCAGGGCCACCCGGACACACTCCGTCCGGACCGCGCCTGTCTGCCAGGTGGGGGTGTTCTCTTTTAGTACGCGTTGCCATAATGCATGAGCTCGGGTCAGCAGGGTTTTGGCCCGGCTGTAGGCCCCGACCCGGAGATAGATGACGCCGAGGCCGTGAAGTACGGCAGCCTTCTGTCGGTCGGTAATGCCGTGTGCGTGAAGCGCCAGCCGATAGGCGGCCACCGCTCCCTGGTGGTCGCCGGCTTCCCGGCGGGCGAGGGCCAGGTTGCGCAGCGTTCCAAGCATGGCGTCCGTTCCGAGGTCGGCCTCCTTCGCCACCTGGTAGGCCCGCTCAAACGCGGCGATGGCATCGCGAAGGGCCCGCCGTTCGAGTGCCCGAATTCCCTCGTCCACGTGGCGGGCCATCTCGGCGAAGCGCACGGCCTTGTCGGTGTTCGCCGGGTTCATCGCCCTGGCCCCCTCGCCAGCCCGAGGTTGTGACCCGAAGGAGGAAGGCTCACGTTGCATGCCCCCCACACGTTGGTTCAGTGGGAGGAGTTTGAAACCTCCATCGTCAGACACCATCTGCTCCTGGATGCGTTTTTCCGCGTGGCGGACGAGATTCTGCAAAGCGCGGGCGAGCAGGTTCAAGAGAAGGGCCCCGGGATCCTGCTCCTTGACCCCCGTGGCGCCGTCCTGGCGCGCGGGGGGCCGCCAGAGCGGCTGGCGCGGATGGCAACGGAAGGGCTGGTCCCGGGTGTCTTCCTGGCCTTCTCGCGGCTGGCCCGATTGCCCCACCGCCCTGTCACGCTGACGGCGGGGCAGCGCGAGCTGAAGGCGATCCTGGCGCTCGTCCCGGAAAGCCTGGCGAGCGATCCTCCCCCGAGCCAGGAGCCGTGGGCGGCTCTCCTGGCCGCCATGGGGGCGTTGCTGCAGCGCGAGGTACAACTGCTGCATCAGGAAAACGAGCGCCGGGAAGTGGCCCATAATCTGGAAAAACTGGCCGCGTTCCACCAGGTCGCCCTGGCGACCGAAGGACCGTACATGAGCACGAGCGACCTCGTTCGAAGCATGCTGCAGGTCGTCCGGCCTCTGATCGGCGCAGACCAGGCCATGCTGGTCCTGCCCGTATCCCGCGGAAGTTCGCCTGAAGCGACCGAGCCTGTGGAACAGCGCGTTGCCGGCTTGCCAGCCCTGAAGCGGGTTTTCGAGGAGCGCCTGCCGGTTCTCGTATCCCAGCAGGACACCAAACCGGAAGCCCGAGAGCTCCTTCAAAGCCTGGGCGGCTCAGCTGCCCTGGCGGTCCCCGTGGTGTTCCAGGATGGCACCTGCGCAGCGGCGCTGCTGGTCTCTCGCAACGGACCGCATGCGTTCACCGAGCGGGACGCCGAACTGCTCGCGTTCGTGAGCCTGCAGGTCGGGCTGGCCATGGAAAACACCGGGCTGCGAGACCAGCTTCAGCGGCGCCTTGACGACTTAACCACGGAGTTGCAACTGGCTCAACGGGTGCAGCAGGCCATCCTGCCCTCTGAACCTCTCGTCCGGGCGGGTGCCGAAATCTGCGGGTTTTCGCATCCGGCGCGCCACGTCGGGGGCGACTTCTATGACTATTGGGACGCCGCCGACGGGAGCTGCATCGGTGTGCTTGGTGACATCATGGGAAAGGGTGTGGCTGCCGCTCTGCTGATGGCGCTCCTGCGCACCCAGGTCCGGGCCTGTGTTGGCGAGCAACCGTTCGGCTTGCCGGTCCTCAGGCAGCTGATGCTTTCTACCGGTGATGACTTTCGGCGCGCCGGCGCCATGGCCACCCTTCAGCTGTTCCGCTTTGACCCGGCGTCCCGGCGTCTGGCGTGGTTGGTGGCGGGGCATCACCCGCCCCTTCTCTTCCGGGAAGACGCGTGGGTGCTGATGGAGGGTGCGAGAGGAATGGCCCTGGGGTTGACCCGAAACCCTCCCGGGGAGGGCTCCGTAGGGTCCTTTACGTTGCAGCCCGGCGACCTCGTCGTTTTCTGGTCGGACGGGTTACTGGAGGTCGCCTGTCCGGGGCGCAAGACCCCCCGGATCGAGTGGGTGCTCA
>JBFMCJ010000625.1 GCA_040754675.1 Bacillota bacterium | reverse complement strand
GAACGCGAGGAAGTGGCCGAAGGGGTCGTGCTTGCCCTGGTGGCGCGGCAGCACGTCTTGCTTTTGGGCCCACCGGGGACGGCCAAGTCGGCCCTGATCGAGTTTGCGGCGCGGCAGGTGTCGGGAGCGTCGTACTTTCGATGGCTTCTGACGAAGTTCACGACCCCCGAGGAGCTGTTTGGCCCCGTAAGCCTGGAGGCTTTGCAGTGCGACAGCTATCGCCGTCGCACTGATGGAAAGCTTCCCGAGGCGCATGTGGCTTTCGTCGACGAGGTCTTCAAGGCTAGCTCGGCGGTCTTGAATGCCCTGCTGTCAATAATGAACGAGCGCGTTTTCTTCAACGACGGCGAACCGGTTCGCGTCCCGCTGGTGAGCCTTTTTGCAGCCAGCAATGAACTGCCAGGCGTCGATGAAGAAGCAGCCCTCCGGGCCCTGGCCGACCGTTTTTTGCTCCGGTACGTCGTCGGTTACCTGAAGTCACCGCGCAACAAGATCTGTCTGCTCCTCCAAGAGGAGCCGGAGCCACAGCCGGTCCTCAGCTTGACGGACCTGAACCGCTTGCACGAGGCGGCCGGGCGCGTGGCCTTCGGCAAAGACGCCGCTGAGGCGCTGGTGGCGGTGGTGGAGGCCGTGAGGCGCGAGGGCGTGGAGGTGAGCGACCGCCGCATGAAGCAGTGCGCGGTGCTGCTCAAGGCCAAAGCCCTGCTGGAGGGAGGGGACGAGGTGTTGCCGGGGCGGGACTTCGCAGTGCTGCAACATGCGCTCTGGACCTCGCCGGAGCAACGGGATGCGGTGGCTAAGGCGGTGGCAAAAGTTGCTTCGCCGGACGAAGCCGAGCTCGACGAGCTGGCACATGCCGTTCGCGAGGTGCTCGACGCCTGGGCGACGGGCGGCGATACGCGGAAAAAGGTCTCCGCGGTGCGCCGCCTGTCGGCCGCGGCGGAACGGGGTCGAAAGATCGCGGCGAAGCACGCCGAAGGAACGAGCATCCGGAGCCGGGCCGAACGGCTGGTGGCCGAAATCGAGGAGCACAAGAAGCTCCTCATGGAAGACGTCTTGGCGCATCTGTAAAGGAGGTCCGCTCAACGTGGGGAGCATAGCGCTGACGCGCCTGGAAGAACTCACCTACCTGTTCATCCGCCGGGAGGCCGGCATCGCCTCCGCCGAGGAACAGGCGGGCGATGACCCCTTGCTTTCGGAGGTGCACCGGGATATATGGGCAGCTGCCTTCCTGGAGGAGCCGCAGCTGGCTGCGGAAGTGCCCCGGCACCTTGCGGCGGAAAGGCAGCTGCTGGAAAGGCTTCTCGCGAATCCGGCCTGGGAGGAGGTCCGGGCGGAGACCGTCGGGGACGAGTGGCTTTCCGCTGCCCTGGCCGTGCCGACCGCGCGAAAGCTCCTGGAGCTCCTCTCCGGTAAGCCCGATGGCCCATCGCGGCGAGGCCGGAGCCGGGCCGCGGGCGCCGGCCAAGAGGCACAGAGTGCCACGCCGCCGGATGCCGCCGGGGAGGAGCTCGATAGTGCGCTGGCGCGGGCTGCTCTGGAGGCCGCCGACGAGGCTCGGGCAGCGAGAGAGGCCACGGGGGTCTGCCTTGCCTGGGGCGTGCAGCCGGGCAGGCCCCGCTCCGGGGTCCCCGGCAAGGAGGTGGTGGCAGTTGCGGAGAAGCTCGCAGCGAGTTCGCGCCTGCGCGAGATCGTGAGGCTGGCCGGGCGCTTCACCCGCATCGCGCTTCAGAAGCGCCGCAGCCGGGTGAAGCGGGAGCCCACGGAGGTGGCCGAGATCGAGATGGGCGGGGAGCTTGCCCGCCTTCTGCCCAGCGAGCTTGTCGCCCTGGCTGACCCCCTGCGGCGGCCGGACTTCTACCGGCGCTTCATCGAGAGAAAGATGCTCCAGTACCGGCTCGACGTTCCCACCCCGCAGGGCCGGGGGCCGCTTGTCGTCTGCGTGGACGAAAGCGGGAGCATGGCGGGGGAGCGGGAGGTCTGGGCCAAGGCCGTTGCGCTGGCCTGCTTCAACATCGCGGCGAAGGAAAGCCGACCCTATGCCCTCGTCCACTTCGGCTCGGCCCACGAGATCCGGGTGGACCGCTTCCCGCGGCCCCGGCGCGTCGGCCCTGCCCAGCTTCTGGAGGCAGTGGAACACTTCTTCGGCGGCGGCACGGACTTCGAGGCGCCCCTGGCGCAGGCGCTTGAGGTGATGGAGGAGAGCCCCTTCCGGCGAGGGGACGTCGTCTTCATCACCGATGCCCTGTGCCGCGCATCCGAGGCGTTCGCCGAGGAGTTC
>JBFMCJ010000624.1 GCA_040754675.1 Bacillota bacterium | reverse complement strand
GCCACAAGCCTTCGTAGGACCTCGACTGTGAGGAGCGAGGATCCGGGAATAGACCTGCGGTGAAAAGTCAAGAGGCGGATTTTGAAGGCTAGGGTGACGGGTGGGTGTGTTCTCTGGGCAGGCGGGAGCGGCCGCAGCGCGAGGGGCGCTCGGCAGCTCGAGGCCTGGTGGGCCGGGGATAGGGCGGCCCTAGAGAGCGCTGGGCGCGAGACGAGCGCGTCGCTGGGTCCCTGGTCGGGCCGCGTGGGGCTTCGTTCGATCCTCCTTCCGGTCCTGACGGGACTCCGGGGAGCGGTAGACGGCGCCGGCTCGCAGCAGGTGAGCGACCAGGCGCACCAACTTGCGGGCGGTCAGGACCAGCGCTCGCTTGTGGGCGTGCTTGGGCGACTCGGCCGACTTGGCAGTGTAGTAGTCCCGGTACTCGGCGCAGTGGAGCCGCACACTGTTGGCCGCCTCGACCAGGTAGTAGCGCAGGTAGGAGTTGCCGGCCTTGGCCATGGATGAGTCTTCGGCCTGGAAGGAGCCGGACTGATCCTGGGGCCACCAGAGGCCAGCGTACTTGGCCAGAGCGGCATCGTTGGCGAAGCGATGGATGTCGCCGATCTCGGAGATGAGTCCCGCCGTCCAAACGGGGCCGAGGCCCGGGATGCTGGAAATGGTGCGACGATCTGGCGGCAGCGCCGCCAGTTCCCGAGCGATGGTCTTGTCCAGCCCAGCCAGATGGCCCGAAAGGGTGCGGATGGTGGCCATGGTGGTGGCCAGGATCAGGGTGATCGGTTCGTCCAGGACCCGGTCCAGCCGGTAGGAGTCTCGGGCGGCGCGCTTGAGGGTGGCGGCTATCAGCTCCGGATCAGCGAAGCGGCCACGGCCGTGCTGATCGAGGAAGCGGGCCAGATCCTCCAGGGGGGTCTGGATCAACTCCTCGGTGGTGAACTCCTCCAGGACGGCCGAACTGGTGGCCCCGAAAGGATCGCCGAAGGGCTGGGATTGGGAGAAGGAGCTGAACTTCAGGAACAGGAGGCTCAAGAAGTAGTTCTTCTCCCGAGCCAGGGTAGAGGCCAGGTGAGCGCGGAAGCGAGTCAGCCGCTGGAGGGGAGCATAGAGCAGGTCCACCTGGAAGGGGGCAGGGAGGCGACCGAGGCGGAGCCGCTCGGCGACGAAGAAGGCGTCCAGGGGATCGGTCTTGCCGAGATTGGGGTACGCCTTCTTGAAGCCGGCTACCAGCTTGGGGTTGAGGGCGTAGACCTCCCGCTCCAGTCCAGACAGGAGCGGAGTGTCTTTAAGGAAGCAGGCGAGGTGGAACCAGTAGAGGTTGGTGGCTTCCATGCCGATGAGGACGCGGCCGAGCTGGTGCTGCTTGGCGAGGTCGGCCAGGCGCAGGGCGAGGGACTCGGCACCGGGCTGGTCGTTGCAGACTCTCCAGCGGGGGACGGCTTCCCGGCCATCGGGCAGGAGGAAGCAGGCGACGACTTCCGCCTGGCTGACATCCAGGCCGAGGAAGCCCGTGGAGTTGGGCACACCGGCGACCGGCTGGGGCTGGAACTGGGGGACGGTGGACGACTGGGACAGCATGCGACCCCTCCTTTCCTGGCCGGTCGGGGTCGCCCGAGCATGGATGGCGGCAGATCAGCCTCGCGCGTGATCAGAACTCGACCGTTGCCCACGGCTGCTGACCCGACGAGCTGCTGCACTCGCCTGGTCGGGCAGCGGCCGGAACAACCTGCGGGTAAGAACTCGTCGCCATGCCCGGGAAGTTCGGTCTACGGAGAGCGATCACCAAAGGCGTCGCAGGGAGGAAGTGAACTCCACCCGACCGGCCTTGCGGTACCAGTATCGCTCGGACGAGCCCGACTTACCAGTCGGAGCGGCCAGCATCTCCGCTCCGGCACATAACATACGAGGAGGACCAGCATGCAGACGGCGGAAAGGGACAGCGCCGCGGGCACCCCCCATTTCCAGATACCCGACAAGATGCGGGCAGCGGTCCTGTTCGGCCCCAACGATCTACGGGTCGTGGAGAGGCCGGTGCCGAAGCCCGGCCCCCAGAAGGTGCTGATCAAGGTGGCGGCCTGCGCCATCTGCGGCACCGATCTCAAGATCACCTCCCACCCCTTCCCCGGCCAGCCCCCATACGGGGAGTTCATACCGGGCCACGAGTACGTGGGCACCGTGGTGGCCGTGGGCGAGACGGTGGACGAGTTCAAGGTTGGAGACAGGGTCGCCGTGGAGGCCCACAAGGGGTGCATGCGCTGCGAGAACTGCATCCGCGGGGACTACACCGCC
>JBFMCJ010000623.1 GCA_040754675.1 Bacillota bacterium | reverse complement strand
TGAGTCGGATCGTCGGTAAAGGGCTTAGGCAGGCCGTTCGGGTACTTCTCCGCCGCGACCTTCTGCCAGTGGGCCAGGTCGAAGGGGACCTTGGCGAGCGTGGCGTTGGTGACCTTGAGTGTCTTGTCAATTTGCCGGACCGCGGCGGCGAACTCGGGCGACTCACAGAAGCTCCAGATCGCTGGGAGGTGATTTGGGTCCCTGGGAAGGATGACGGCGGTGTTGTTGTCCCAGGCCTCGCCGGTGTAGCGGGTCACGGGGAGATGCTGCATTTGGGAGACAGCGACACCGCGCTTGCCCCAGGCAGCTTGGCCTCGGATGTACGCCCTTGGTGAATTGGCGAGTTCGCCTTCCCCATCCTCCCAAAGCAGGGCGTGCTCCCGTCCAGCGAAGGGCATCGTCTCCCGCACAGTGCTTTGCTGGAAGACCCAGCCCGGGAGGAGGCGGGGCATTTCCCAGAAACAGCGGCCGAAGCGGTCGTAGTCACCGCTTTGAATACCTGCCATTCCCCCCGCGTACTTCTCCAGCAGCGGCCCCTCGATGGCCCCGGAGAGAAGGATCTTGTGGTCGGGGTTCTTAAGCTGGGGGAGTTGAAAAGCATGGGCCACCGGGCCGCTGCGGAGGAAGGCGGCCTTCTCCATGATTCCCTTGGCAGAGTTCGCGTCGGCGGTCATGAACGCCGAGGTCTTATCGGGCGCGCTTCGAGAAAGGCCATACAGAGCGACATTCACGACCTCACCGCTCACAGTATCGAATGCACCGGGGCCAAGCGCAGCGACGAAGTGCAATGTCGAGTCCCGCAACAGTGTCCGTCGAAACAGCGAATATGTCTTGAGCAACAGAGCGTGTTGAGGCGCTACTACAGCAACCGTCCCCCCGACGCGGCAGGCCCGCAGGCTTCGCTCAACCATGACCGTCGCTAGATCTCCCTTTGATCGCGCGAAACGCGCATCGCAGAACGCTCGCAGCTTGACCTCTTGCTTGTTCCTCTGCAGATACGGCACGTTCGTCGCCACCACCATGTATGACTTCGCCAAAAGCGCCGCCGCCTTCGCCATCCCCTGGGCGGCGATGCCCGCCTCGGTGGCCTGAGCGTCGTGCCTTACCCCCTCACGCGCAAGCGCCTGCTCCAGTAACTGCTGGAGTTCCTCGAACCCTGCGGTGAAGAGGTCGGCCTCTTCTCGCCGGGGATCGATCAGGCTACCGAGCGTCGGCGCGTCTTTAAACAGCCGGTAGAGCCTCCGCATCCCTTCTCGCAGCCGCTCGTCGTTGCCTGCGAGCTTGAGCCATTCTTCTTCCTTGCCGCCGACTGCGAGCCCCGAGCAAGCGATGTGGAGATCCGGCAGTGGCCGGTAGCCACCAGCGCCTGGATAGGTCCAGGCGGCAAACGCCAGGTTAAAGGCGGCGATCTGGGTGCACCGCTCGTCGATCTCCAGGCCGAAGAGGTTGTCGCGGAGTACGGCGTCGCACGCCACGCGCGCAGAGAGTCCCTCCTCCACCATGCGCATGGGCACCAGGATGCGGAAGGCCTCCACGAGGATGTGCCCCGAGCCGCAACAGGGGTCGAGGACCGTGATCTCCGCGGCGCGCTTGGGCCACCGCTCGAAAGTGCCTGCCGCCGGGCGCCAGGCGCCACCTCCTCCGTTCCGGACAAAGCGCAGGTAGCTCCAATCGTAGCCGGGAAGTGCGCAGGCGCAGCGCAACTCCTCTTCGCTCCCGGCCGTGGATGCAAGTTCCGGCCGCTCGGCCAGCACCCTGCCCGCCCACCACGCGCCCAGCGTGTTGTGGAGGAGAAACTTGACCATATAGGGTTCAGTGAAGAGTTGCGTCACAGCGGGAAGCTCATCGGCGCCGATCTTCCGCCCCGCTTTGGCGGCCTCGTTCACCTCGTCCTTGCGTTTGGCCTGCCAAAACTGGTAGACCCACCCCAGACTGTCGTCGGCGGTGAAGACGTCGGCCGGAAGGGCGCCGAGGAGAGCCTCCAGCTTCTGCTGGTGCTCTGGCGCCAGGCGTACGGCGAGGATTGGATCGGTGGGGTCGAAGATCGCCGGCAGCATCCGGGCCGCAAACCGGCCGGCCAGGGCCCAGCCATCTTTCTCGCCAGCCTCAGCAGCGAGTTCCTCGCACTCGGCCAGCGTGACCGGGACGCCGAGTTGGGGATGGATAAGCAGGCGGTTCTCCGCCAGGAAGCGGGCAAAGAGCATCCGGTGCCAGTGTGCGTAGGCGCACTCAGCCACGAGGCGGCCGATCTCCTGCTCGCCGTTCGGTTTGCGTGGATCGCCAA
>JBFMCJ010000622.1 GCA_040754675.1 Bacillota bacterium | reverse complement strand
ATTCCCGGCCGGATTTGAGGTTCCGCTCCGTGAGAACCACGCTCTGGCCCGGCCCCAAGTCACGCGCGGGCACCGTCCTCAACCAATCGCCCACACCGATGAGGCGAACTATCCCCTGGAGGCGCTTGAGCGCCGCGACACTCGGCAGCAAAGCCACCTCGCCATCACTTCCCTTGTCCCGCCCCGAGCCCAGACCACGCCAGGCCCGAGCACCGCACGACCGCCCGGAACACGCTTCCGACCCCACGGCCGGTATGTACCGCCGGGGCAAAGCCCCGGCTATCCGAACTGAACCTGGCAGCCGTACACCCAGCAGGCACGCACGTACCAGACCACCAGCCCGGCGAGAACGGCAAAGATGCGGGCCAGGCCTACCACCCCCCCCTCCTCAATTCCTCCCCCAATGCAGGTTTACGGTGTTGTACCAACCAACCTCAGGCAGGTACGAGTCGATCATGATTTGGCCCGGAAGCAACCGGAAGTGCCGAACAGCCTCCACCTCGAAACCAAACCCGCCGTCGCCTTCCACCCGAACCCGGCCCTCGCCACCGCTGCCAAGCCCGGCGGGAACCCTCCCGTCCACCCGGAAATCGCGCAGCACGAACGGCTGCGACACCACGTGCCCGACGGCGCCCTCGGCGTACATCTCCACCCAAACGGGCCTGCCCCGGAAGGCTTCCAGCGCCTCCTCCAGAACCGAGGCCCCCTCCACCGCCTGCCGGACTGCTGCCGGGACCGGGCGCAGATCGGCGCACAGGCACTCCGGGCCAATAACAAAACAGGCGGGCAAGATCTTGCCCTGCTCCCGGAAACGCTGCCTCGCGAACGCCCCAACAAACCAGCACGGCCTCAAGCCGGAGGGCTCACGCACCAGCGCCACCCAGGAGCCGAACATGCCGAGCCCCTCCTGGTCAAACGTCCCCGTCACGAACCACGGTTCCCACCGCCAAGACGGCCGGAACGCCACCGGGAAGACTCCCCGGCGGCCTTCCTCCGCCCACTCAACCCGGCGCACGCCACTGTACGGCAGCAGCTTGAGCATGTCCGGCCCCACCACCACGGCGGCGGGGTCCACCCCCAAACCGGCCAAATAGGACTGGACACGCTCGGGCGTCCAGTCCTCCCTGGCTTCCTTCCGCGTTTCCCGCCGGGCCGCCCGCCGGCCCGCGTTCCCACCACGCGCCGGGGGCGAACCCCCAGAAACAGAGACGGCCGAAGCAACGTCGGAAGCAGCAACATGCTCACGAACACATTCCCCAGCCGACGGTGGAGGGGCGCCTCCGCGGCGCCCCTCCGAATCCGACTCAAAGACAAATGCAAGCTGTTCCCTCATGCCCCACCAGCTCCACGACCACGCAGGCGCGGCCGGATACCCTGGAAGGGCTCCACGATCAGGAACGCGGGCAGATCCGGGAGTTCCTCGGGCTCCGACACGTAACGGTCCAGATCCAAGGTGCCCGGCTCACGCACGTCGAAGTGGTAAGCGTGTTCGGGCACCACCTCGCGGCCCGCCTCGTCCACGACGGATACGCGGATGGCCGCGAGGCCCGGCCCCATCTGGAAGTCCTCCAGCTCGACCCGGATTTCACCGCTCCCCTGCTCGGCCCTCAGCACCAACTCCAAGTGGCCCACCTCCATCACCACGAATCTCTGACGAGTTCCACCCAGCCGTCGGGCGAAACCACCACCGCATCGAAGCGGCACACGAAGTGCCACCAGCCCCGGTTGCCCAGGAAGTCAGCCGCCGTCCGGGCCAAAGCCTCACGCTCGGCCTCGCCGGGCTTCGCATTCCGCGGATCGCGCACCTGCACGAAGGCAAGCACGGGGCCGTCACGGCAGACAAAATCGAGCCTGCCCCAGGCCGTACGGTAATCCCGGGCCACAACCCGGTAGCCCTGGCTCAGCAGGTGCTGCTCGGCAGCAGCCTGCACCTCATCCTCGCTCATCCCAACACCTTCCCTTCTGCCGGACGATAACAGCCGGGAGTCCCAGACCCCCAGGGCTCCCGCGCCCAGGTCAATCCCCGTGTCAAAAACCCAACAAGGCCTCCCGTTCCCTCCGCACCTCAGTCCTCGACCACCTCAACCTCGCTCTCGGACCAGGCCTGGTCCCACTCGGCGAAATCGGTCTTGTCAGCCACCTCAAGGGCCTCGCGCTCGCCCGCGGCCTCGACCACCAGCGAATACTCGCAGTTGGCCCTCACCAGGTAACGCGGCATGATCTCACCCCTTTCGTGCGCACAAAGGCCGGGGGCACCGGGACCCACCGCCTCCGGCGCCCCCGCTCG
>JBFMCJ010000621.1 GCA_040754675.1 Bacillota bacterium | reverse complement strand
TCACCCGACCCATGGGCTTCATCATCATCCCCCCAAAAGGACGGGCGGCGGTGGCCGAAGGTTCCGCCGCCGCGCGCCCCCGTACCGGCAGTCATATGCCCGGCATAACACGTATTCTACCGTGACGCACAAGGTTGGTCGAACCGGTCTCGGGCGGGCATGGTACCAAGCAGCACCTCCAAAACAGCGACGTCCACCCCCTGGCGGATGCGTATCTTGCCCTGGTCGTCCTCCTCGATGTCCTGCTCTGCCACCCGTTCCAGCAAGTCGGCTGCGTTCTTCAAGTCCTCCGGAGCATCACCCTTCTCGCGCACCGCCTTCACCAGCCGGCGGGCATCCTTCACCAGGCTCTCCACCAGAGCCTGCTTCTCGGCAGGGTTCGATGCCCCCGCTCTTTGCCCAGCGCCACCACCTTGTCAAGCAGCACCTTCGCGCCGTCGGGCAGCCATCAGCCGCTGCCGGAACCGGCACAGCGTGACCGCACACAGCCCCAGGTCGTTGCGGGACATGCCCAGGGCGTACTTCACCCGGTCGTCGTACAGGGTGGCCTCTTCCAACTCGCGGTCGGAAAACCCCTTCTCCAGCTGGATCAGGGTGGCGGCGGTGAGCTGCGCAGGGCTCACCGATGGCTGGGCGATCTCGGCGTAAAGCTCCGCGACTCCTCGCCTGTCAGGTTCCCCTGTACCCAAGCCCAGGTATGAAATTCCGAAGAAGGGCGAGCACTCGGTTGGGGCGGCACGTCAATATTCGGGGACGCTCGGCAAGCTTGGGAACTGCCAGGTGGGGGTTGGCCTGAATTACGCCACGGACGATGCGTGTGTGCCGCTGGACTTCAGCCTGTACCTTCCCAAAGAGTGGGCCGAGGACCGGGAGCACTGCGGCAAAGCAGGGGAGCCTCCCCCATCCCCAGAGCGTCCTTGAGGCGGCAAAGGGGCTGCCCGAAGAGGCGTGGCAGACCGTCACCCGGCGGGAGGGCACGAAAGGGCCCATGACAGGCCGCTTTGCCTGTCTGCGGGTCCAGCTCTCCCACGGTTGGGCTGAGGGCAAGGTCGAACACCCGGTGGTGTGGCTTCTTGTGGCCGAGAAACAGGATTCGGCTCCCCGGGACGGGAGATCAGACGAATCGGGCCCGGCCCAGGGTTGGGCGAAGGAGAAGCCTGCTGGCACAGCCTCGCCCAGGGCCGCCTTGGCGAGGAACAAAGCTCGGACGGGATCGGGGTCCTCGGTGTAGGCTCGGCCAAGGAGCCCACCCTTGAACACCCGCGCCGCCCACCCGCGGTCGCGCCGGCACACGAGGTGGTTATCCCCGTTGGGCTTCTGCTGCCGGGCCTCGGAAACCGGAACCACGTCCCGTTGCTTCACTGTTCTACGCGTGCCCGAAAGCTCCTCCTGCACCAGAGCGGACCTTATCCCGTGTCGCAAGCCGAAACAACGCCCGTCATGGGCCACCGCCGGACCGTTCCGGGTGCCGGGATCGACGTCCCCGGCATGCCGCAATGGCGAAGCCCACCCAACAGAATCCTCAGACCTCATCACCGACGGCAGGCGGGCCCTCCCGCCCACCGTCCACCCAGCCGCCCGGGGAAGGTCCATCCCGGTTCCAATCACCGGTGCACCCCGGCGCAGGAGCACGCTATACACCTTGGAAGGCATCGGGAAAGCCAAGGCAGGAAAGGAATAACTCCTGATACCCGGGCAGGGTCATCAGTTCCAGGTAGCCGGCGGAGCGCGCCACCCGGGCAGCCTCCCGGCGCTCGTCTTCCGAAACAAGAGCCAGGTACGCCCCCATGCCCGCCGCATTCCCCACCGGCTCAAACCTCTCCCGGGGCAGCCGCGGAAACATGCCCACGGCCACGGCACTCTCGGGATCTATCGCCACCCCGAACGCCCCCGCCAGGTAAACCCTCTCCACCTCCTCCACCCGCGTGCCCGTGGTCCGCAAAAGGCCCTCGATTCCCGAACGAACCGCCGCCTTGGCCAGCTGCAACTGCCGGATGTCCCGCTGCGTGAGAGGCACCCCGCCCAGGCGGAACTCGAGCCCGTCAGGACCCTCCTCCACCCCAGGGGCACCGGCCCGCAACCGGCCGCCAGCATCCATGACCCCCGCACGCAGGAGCACGGCCAAAAGGTCGATGAGCCCGGCACCGCAAAATCCAGCCGGTTCCCCACCACCCACCACCGTAAACCTGATCTCCTCCCCCTCCAGCCACACCCGGTCCACAGCACCCGCCAGCGCCCGCATCCCCCGGGAAACATGACCCCCCTCGAACGCCGGACCGGACGCACA
>JBFMCJ010000620.1 GCA_040754675.1 Bacillota bacterium | reverse complement strand
CAGGAGCAGAGCGCGGACGGCAGGCCGGAACCGGAGTATTGCCTCACCACGCTCCCCGAGCCGTTGAGGATCCTGAGCGTCCAGCTCACCGCCGAGGTGTACCCGCGGGCGGACGCGCTCACCGGCAGGACCTCGCCCCTGCCCGGGGCGAACGAGCCGGGAGCGGAAACCGATACCCGCTCCTGGACGACCGTGACGGCGCTGGAGGCGGAGAACGACGCGTTCGGCAGGCCGCTGGCCCCGAGCACCGCCGAGAAGTCGAGGCGGTAGGAGCCCTCGGGAGTTGACGCGGGCAGCGTAAGCACGCCCTCGCCGTAGCTCCCGTCCCAGGACAGCGTGGCGCTCGCTCCCCAGCTCGCCGTGACGCTCGGTCCCGAGATCCTGGTTCCCTCGCCCCACGCCTTCACGTATACCGGCGCCCCCGCCACCAGCGTGGTCCGGAACGGCGCCGCTGCAAACCAGCGGCCGTCGAGCACGATGGTCCGCATGCACTCGGTATCGACGGTCTCGTTCACGGGAGTGCGGTACTTCCCGGAGAACCACAGGAGGTACCTGCCGGACGGGCACACGCTGCCGCCTGGGTACTTGCCGTCCCACACCGCTAGCACTGTCGGCAGGCTCGAACCGGACCACGAGCGGATCGTATCGTTCGGGTTGGAAGCCGGCACCACCTTCAGGGTCCAGCTCGTCACCGTGCCCATCCCGTGGTTGCTCGCCCGCACAGTCACCGTCTGGCCGTCCCGGGGACGGAAGGTCTCCGGGGAAGGCTCCAGCTTGACGCTCAGCAGCCGCGAGGCCAGCACGGCCCCGCTTGACCGCAGGAGGTAGCTGTCCGGGCGCAGCGTCCCGTCGGGGTAACCCTTAGCCAGGCCGAACTTGATGCACAGAGCCATGTCCGCACGGTACTGCGCGTCGGTCTTCCAGCCGTCGGGGAACCGGTCCAGCCAGTAGTCAATCTCGCTTTCGGACATCATCTCGGCTACAGGCCGCAGGCCGAGCGCCCGCACGGACCACGAAAACGCTTCGTCCCGCCGGATGTAGCCGTCCTGGAACGTCTGCGGGGGGATGAGCCCCATCGCCAGCATGTCATTTGCGTAGGGCCGGAACCAGCGGCGGTTGTCCCAGTACCAGTCGGTGTTCCCAATCCGATAGCTGTAGTCTTCGAGCGTGCCCAGAACCTCCATCAGGCACATGCCCCACCAGGCGCGGGTCGCACTCTGCGCTGGTTCGTACTCCCACCAGACCGCTTCCCAGCAACCATACTGGTTGCAGATGTATCCCTCCGCATACCACCCAGCTATCACCTTCGCCTGGCGCATCGATTCCACATAGGGGTACATCCATTTGGTATCGCCCTTGTTAAGCACGTCCCGGTACGGACCGTCACCAACCCAGGTGTACCGCGCCAGGGAGGGCTGGGCTGCGGCCAGGAGAATCCCAGCGACAACGGTCAACGCTAGAAGATACTGCTGCACCCTTCTTCTGCTCATGTCTTCACCCCCTTTCCGCGCACCCCGCCCCGCCCGGACCTGCAAGACTTAACGCACAGCGGCCTCGTACTGCCCCGAGGCCACCGCTTTCTTGTCGCCGCTTTCCCACGCTCCGTGCAGGAGGACCGTGACCCGGGTGACCCACAGCGTGGCCGGGTCGTACCAGACCGTGGCGGAGAAATCCCCCGAGCCCCGCACTTCGCCCGACCGGGCGTCCCACCGCACCCTCAGGTCGCGCCCCAGGAGGAGACTCCCCTCGGACGGCCCGGGGACTGGGCCTGCCGCCGAGCCCTTCAAGGTGAGCGATTCGCCGCCCGAACTCCAGGCGACGTCCACTTCCTCTTCCGCCTGGGGCCCGCCAGGCGCGAGGCCGCCCGCCGAAACCTCCTCGGGCCACGGCGACGCCAGCAGCGCAAGCAGCGCCTTCGACCAGGTGCACTTGGGGCAGGGGAGGTTGGCCAGCACCCGGGCCAGCCCTTCGGAGTCGGGAAGCCTCCCCGGGAAAAGCGACTGCAGGTCACCCGCCCCGGCCACCTGCACCCGCCCGTCCGGCTCCCAGGACACGGTAAACTCCCCGCTGGCGGGCACTTCCCACTCGCGGCCGGAGCCGATGTCCCTGACGAGCAGCGAGCCCGCCGCTCCATACGCCATCTCGCCCGCCGAAGGCTCGACTTTGGCCGGTGCAAGTTCAGCGGCCCGCCCGCGGGCGTCCAGTGCCCGGAGCAGCATGGCCACCGCTTCAGCCCGGGAACTCCCCGCCTGCCCCTTCACCGTGCCGTCAGGGTAGCCTTTGAGGA
>JBFMCJ010000619.1 GCA_040754675.1 Bacillota bacterium | reverse complement strand
GGGGCCATCTGCTTCGCCTTCCTTTCAGATCACGGGCAACAGCGTGTGGAATATCCGCTATGCCTGGGGCGACACTCAGGCGCTTCCGGGCCAGCGGGAGCTTTTCGCCGCCGGAGTACCGACCTTCGAACAGCAGCTTCGCCTGCGGCTTCAGGGTGACGTCGCGCCCGGCGTGAGCATCTCTGCCGACCTCGACAACGTCAAGAGCGAAAACCTGCAGCTTCTCGGCGTGGACATCCGGTGGGGCCGTGCCCTGCTTCACCTGGGGGACCTCCATCTCCGCTCGGAAAGCCGCTACGCCGCGAGCCCCGCCGCCCTGAAAGGGCTGAGCGTCAACGCCCGCCTGGGCGTGTGGGAACTCGCAGCCCTGGTAGGCCGCTCCCGGGGAATCCCGGCGACGAAGACCTTCTACGGTCAAAGCAGCGAGGAGACCACCCGATTTGTCGCGGCGTTGCCGGGGGACCGACCTGCGCCGTATGCGCCCACCCGCAGCGATGGAGGCCTGGTCGCCGACGTGCGGGGCGTCGAAGGGTTCCGGCTCAGCAGGCCCTTCGACGCGGATTTCATGAAAGTCTGGCTGATCCCGGCTGACTACCCGGTTCACGCCGACTGCGAGGGCGCGACGCCTGACCCGACCCGCAGCCTCGCCGCCTTTCTCGAGGACTACGGCCTTGGCGCCCTGTATTACGACCCGGGTAAACCGGGCCCTGCGGGTGTGCTGCGTCCCCAGCTTTCGAACCCTACCTCCAGACCCGCCGGGAGCCCAACGGCTGACGATGCGGCTCGGGCGTATTTCACGCTTTCTGAGGGGCAGGTCGTCGGCCTGGCCACACCTGATGGCGCGGTGCCGGGCTATGTGCTGCTGCAAAACGAGACGCAGGATCTGCTCCGTGACCACATTGAGGTTCTCATTCGCCGTTACAACGAGCTGAACGGCCTGTCCGGCCCTGCCCGCCTGCCCTACCCCTTCGTGCGGGGTAGCTCTCTCGAAGAGGCGTTTCTCAAACTGCTCCGCCGGTATTACGCCATCTGGGCTGGCTCCGGGCGCTACCCCGGGGCGGCTGACGGCTGGACACCTGCCTCTGACGCCCCCATCGGCTTCGCCCTGGTCGGGACGTGCGGGGCTTTCCGCGAACAACTGGGCGCGCGTCAGGCAAACCCAACCACTCCCGCCCCCTGGCCTGACCTTCCTTCCGCGTTCTACCTGCTTGGCCACGACCAGGTCCAGGCCGGGTCGCTGACGGTTCAACTTGAACGGCCGGAAGGCCGCTTCGAGCCCGCGGACGCTCGCGGCCTCCAGTGGACGGCCTTTCCGGACGAAGGCGTTCTGCAGGTCGCTTTTCCAGGCGCCATTGATCCGCTCTTCGGTGAGGGGGGCGAGTTCAGATCGCTTCAGGTTCGGTACCTCTACAGCGTATCGGGCGGCATCTATGCCCTGGGTGTCTCGGTCGCCGCCGGGAGCGAGCAGGTGTACCTCAATGGTACGCTGCTCGGCCGGGACGTCGACTACACCATCGACTACGAGAGCGGGGTGCTGGTGCTCCTTCGGGACGTGGCGCCGTCGGACCGCCTGGCGGTGAACTTTGAATACTTCCGCGGCGGCCTCGGGGTGAGCGCCGAGTACAGCCGCAACATGTTTGGCCTCCAGGCGCGGTGGCCCTCCGGGGGAGCGGGTGCTCCGTGGCGGCTCAGCGGCGAACTCTTCGTGGAGGCGGACGACCCCCGCCCGCTGGTGGAGCCCGACCGGGCCCGGACCATGCCGAACACCCATGCCGTCGCAGCGGTTTCGGGCGGTTACCGGGCGGGGGAGGGGCCAAAGACAGAGCCGGGGTTGTGGGCCCGCTTTGACGCAGCCTGGTCGCACGACGTGTTCCCGTTCGACGACAACGACCGCCCGCACCAGCTCAACGAGGCGCACGCGCTGGCAGGGGGCCGGGCCGGCGAACCGGGAGTCGCGGCCGACCCGGCGGCCGGGAGCATTCTCCTCGTCGGACACCGCGCCGGGCTTACGGTCGGTCAGGTTGGGGCGGACGGCAGCCCCTTGGCGGACGCCTGGAGGCTGTATACCCCATCGCACGGCCTCAGCGGCCTCACCGTCTACAGCGTGGCACCGGTGGTGCCGGACACGGTTTCAGACGGGAGCTGGCCGAGCCTGGCGACGTCTGCGGGGGGTTCACCCCTTGTCAGCGTGCCCCCGAACGCCTGGCTTTTGGGGACGGAGGCAGGGCTCACGGTGGTCTTCAACCGTCAAGAGCTGAACGCCGGTGGCGCCGCATCGCCGTTTGACGTGG
>JBFMCJ010000618.1 GCA_040754675.1 Bacillota bacterium | reverse complement strand
AGCACCTGCACGCCGGCCACGTCCACGCCCGCCTGCGCCAGCGCCTCCCGGTAGGCGGCGCCCTCTTCGTCGTCCCCCAGGGCGAACGCCAGCGCCACCGTCACCCCGAGCCGCTGCAGCGCCACCCCGACGTTGGCGGCGCACCCGCCGAACTGGGGACGGCGAGACGAGCTCGAAAGCAGCCGGGTGCCCGTCGCCGGCGAGTCCGGCGACACGAAAGCGATGTAGTCCAGGCTGGGGTACCCGGTGGCGACCACCTCGGCGGGCACGGCTCAGCCCCCCTGCTGAAAGCGCTGGAGCCGGACGGTGTAGCGGTAGACGTCCGCCTTGTAGCGGGCCAGGACATGTTCGACCGCTCGCCCCGCCCGGTCGCACGTCGTGCGTACCACGAGCAGGAGCGGCGCACCGGCCTCCACCCCCAGCAGGCGGGCGTCGTCCTCAGAGGCGGGCACAGCCTCGAGCGATTCCTCCGCCGCGTCCAGTGCCACGCCCGCGCGGTGCAGCAGCTCGTACAGGGAGGTGGCCGGGCCAACCTGGTTGGGGTCGACCAGGCCGGGCGGGAGGTAGGTGTCGTGGAGCGCCACCGGCTCGCCGTCCGCCAGGCGCAGCCGGCACAGGTGCACCACAGGGCTCCCTGGACGCACTCCGAGCGCCTCGGCCACGCTCCCGTCGGCCGGCACCAGCCCCGCGGCGAGGACCCGGGACGACGGGACCATGCCCCGGGCGCGGATGTCCTCGGTAAAGCTGGTCAGCAACCTCAACTGGTGCGCGAACCGGGAGACCCGCACCACGGTGCCGACCCCCTGCGCCCGCCGGATGAGCCCGTCCCGTTCCAGGTCCGCCAGGGCTGCCCGCACCGTCATGCGGCTCGTGCCGAGCCGCTCGGCCAGCACGTGCTCCGGCGGTAGAAGCGCTCCGTCGGGCAGCTCGCCGCCGGCGATCCTCGCCCGGATGGCCTCCCGGATCTGCACGTACAGCGGCACTCCCGTGCGCCGCCGCAGCGTCAGGCTATCCAGCAGCCCCGATGCCCCTTGTGCCGCCACCGGCGGCCTCCCCTCCATCTCCTCGCCCCCGGAGGACAAGACGTCTAGACGTCCATCTGACTCGAACCGTTCGACGCGGTGTGGCGCTTCTCCTGCCTGTCTCAAGGAACTTCCCGGCCGAGAGCGGACGCGTCGACCTCCAGCTGGGTCGAATCGGCGTCGACCACGGTGACGGTACACACCGTCGCTGCCATCTCAACGGCTCGTGGCTTCCTTCGTCACGGCTTACGTATCGGGAGACGGCCCTCCTCGCGCTTCCGGCGGGCCAGCCAGACTCCGCACGAAGGCCTCGAAGCGTGGAAGTCTTGCTCTAACGAGGTGGTCACACCTGGCAGACCTCCAAGCTGCCTCACCAAGCGCTCCGAGTCAAGTTGATGTCCGTAGGGGCTGCGTTGGAACGCTTCGCTCCCCTTCACCGCTCGCGCCAGCGAACCGAAAAGTCACACCTCACCGGCTCCGAACTCACCTGTAGGTTTTTCGTGGCCATGCGGCCCGGTCTTTCGTGGGCCGGGCGCACGCCTCCACGTGGCCATGGTAAACTACGGCCGGGGAGCAAAGGAGGTCGCCGCTCGTGGGTACCATCACCAAGAAGCCTTGGACAGCCGAGGAGCTCGAACGGCTCCCGGAAGGCTGGCGGTATGAGATAGACGAGGGAGAGCTCGTGATCATGGCTCCGGCGGGATGGCTGCACGGAAAGGTCACGAACCGAGTCGCCTTCATCCTCAGCCGGTTCGTGTACCAGCGGCAACTGGGTGAGGTTGTGGTCGGCGAGTCGGGCTTTTTCATCCGCCGGGGACCCGACGTACTCCGGGCTCCTGATGTGGCGTTCTACTCGACGGAACGGGCCGCTCGCGTCGGAAACGTAAGCGGCTTTACGACCGTTCCGCCGGATCTGGCCGTGGAGGTCCATGACCCTTCGGAGCCCGACCTGACCCGGAAGATTCAGCAGTTCCTTGAAGCTGGCGTTCGAGCGGTGTGGGTGGCGGACCCGCAGGCTCGTACCCTGACCCGTCACGCTGCAGCGGAACCGCCGCGCACCTGGTCAAGCCCCGGAGCCGTCATCGAAGAGCCCGTCCTGCCGGGGTTTACCTGCCGGCTTGACGATCTCTTCGGAGAGGGGCAGGCTGGGTGGTGGACATGAGGCTGCGGGCCACGGCTACCGCGGCCCGTCTGGCTCCCCGATGCCTTCGCCCCAGCAGGCGCCATTTTCGTGCTTCGTGGTGCCGGATTATCCGGCATGATGGTCTC
>JBFMCJ010000617.1 GCA_040754675.1 Bacillota bacterium | reverse complement strand
CCCCGTCCCCTCACACCACCGGACGTGCGGATCCGCATCCGGCGGTTCGCCAAAGCTGACGGATTTCTTGGTAACGGCTGACGAGGTCGATCAGTCCTTGCTCTTGCCAGTAGGCAATGGTCAGGACGTTGTTGAGGGGACCGTGGGCCATGCGCCACGGCCCTTTGCGCGCGTTGGCCAACTCGTGCACTTTCCATGCGGGCAGCCCCAGTCGCCTCAGCTCGCGGTAGCGGGTACGGACACGCTTCCACTGTCTCCATACACACGCCCGCAGCCGATGCCGAAGCCACTGGTTAAGGTCGGTGAGTACACCTTTGGCGTCGGCAAGGGCAAAATAGCCCAGCCAGCCGTGGAGGTACTGGTTGATCCGCCTTATGCGCTCTGCCATGGATATGCTCCAGTTCCGCCGGCTCAGCTCGCGGATCTTGGCCTTCACCCGCTCCACTGTCTGGGGAGCAAGGCGTATGCCTATCCCTTTCTGAGAAGTGTATAGGCTGAAGCCCAAGAATTTCCGCTTCCACGGGCGGTCGACCGCGCTCTTTTCTGCATTCACCCTCAACTTGAGCCTCGTTTCAATGAAGGTCCGTATGCTGGCCATGACTCGCTCGCCGGCCCGTTTCGAGCGCACATAGATATTGCAGTCATCGGCGTAGCGGCAGAAGCGATGTCCCCGTTTCTCCAGCTCCTTGTCCAGGTCGTCCAGGAGAATGTTGGCCAACAGGGGGCTCAGCGGTCCTCCTTGCGGCGTCCCCTCTTCCGTAGCAACAACCACACCATTGATCATTGCTCCTGCCTCGAGATAGCGCCGTATTAGCTTGAGTATCCGCTTGTCCCTGACCTTGCGGTACACCCGGGCCATCAACATGTCGTGGTTTACCCGGTCGAAGAACTTCTCTAAGTCCAGGTCCACCACCCAGGTGTAGCCTGCCTGCACGTACTCCCGCATCTTCCTCACGGCGTCATGCCCTCGCCGTCCCGGTCGGAATCCGTAACTTGCGTCCGAGAATCCCGGGTCAAAGATCCCTGTGAGTACCTGCAGCATCGCCTGTTGGATAAAACGATCCAGCACTGTCGGGATCCCCAGCAGTCTCACTCCGCCGCTCGGCTTCGGGATTTCGACCCGGCGTACGGGTGCGGGCTGGTAGATTCCCCTGAGTAGCTGCTCCCGGATAGCCGGCCAGGCGTTGCTCAGATAGCTCCGGAGCTCTTTCGTCTCCATTCCGTCGCTGCCTGGGACTCCTCCGTTGGCCTCCACTCTTCTCAGTGCTGTCACCAGGTTCTCGCGGGAGAGAACCTTCTCCATCAGGTCCGTTCCTTCTTCTCCGCCGGTCTCGATTTCGGTTCGTGCCGGAGGCGAACTCGGCCCTTCTGTGGCCCCTTGCGGCTTCACCGCTTGTCCCCCCAGAGAGAGCTGTTTCCAGCTTGGCTGCCTTCTTTGCTCGCCTCGCGAACTCCCCAACTCGATCCCTCGCTTTAACGTTCGGCCCTTCCCTGCGCATGCGCTTGCGCAGGTACTATGGCCTCTGCTGACCCCTGCGGGCTCAGCCAGCCCTTCCGGACTGGGTTGCCGGTCACCCCGGGCCACCCGCAGGTCTCCCCGGATAAGAGCGATGACTTTCCTCCCATGTGCCCACCCCATATACTGCGACACTGCTTGGTAGCATTGGGCTTTGTCCTGTCACGCGTACTCGCCCCAGTGCCACAGCCTCTTATGGGGTTCGTGTTCCTTGGGCCAGGAGTTTGCCTCTAGCTTCCTTCAGATCCCACCTCACGGTGGACACCCTTGCCTTTGGCTAACGGTTGGTGCTACCAACCCCCGTTCGGGACTTTCACCCTATAGCCATCGCCCGTGCCGGGCGTACATCGAGTAGGAGGGGGCGTCTCGCCCCCGTCCCCTCACACCACCGGACGTGCGGATCCGCATCCGGCGGTTCGCCAAAGCTGACGGATTTCTTGGTAACGGCGAACGAGGTCAATCAGTCCTTGCTCTTGCCAGTAGGCAATGGTCAGGACGTTGTTGAGGGGACCGTGGGCCATGCGCCACGGTCCTTTGCGCGCGTTGGCCAACTCGTGCACCTTCCATGCGGGCAGCCCCAGTCGCCTTAGCTCGCGGTAGCGGGTACGGACGCGTTTCCACTGCTTCCATACGCACGCCCGCAGCCGATGTCGAAGCCACTGGTTAAGGTCGGTGAGTACACCTTTGGCGTCGGCAAGGGCAAAATAGCCCAGCCAGCCGTGGAGGTACTGGTTGATCCGCCTTATGCGCTCTGCCATGGATATGCTCCAGTTCCGCC
>JBFMCJ010000616.1 GCA_040754675.1 Bacillota bacterium | reverse complement strand
GGACTTCACCTCGGGCGCCTCGTCGTTCTGGGCTTTTGCGCGGCTTTGCATCATCCGCAACATCATCAGCGCGATCAAGGGCACCACTCGCCAGAAGCACATCCCCGTCAACCAGTACACGTCGCTCCACCGGCCCGTCTACGACATGGACGGCGACCGTACACTCCTGGAGGTCCTGCCGAACCAGCGCGTCGACGACCCCGAGGCGCTGGTCATCGACCGCGAGATCCTGTCGCAGACGCAGCAGTACGTGCGGCAGGTGCTGAGCGACTTCGAGTACCGGGTCTTTCGGCTTTACGTGAACGGCCTGTCCTACAAGGAGATGGCCCAGCGGCTCAACACCCACACCAAGTCCATCGACAACGCCCTGTGCCGCATCAAGCACAAGATAGAACGACGCTACTTGTAGCGTCGGCCCCCAGACCGGAGGCGGGGCAGGTGGCGCTCCCAGGTGCAGCATGTTGAGCCGGCCCTTGAACGCAGCGTTGAGGCGCTGGTGGAAGCCCTCCTGGGTGCGCGGCACGCCGTGGTGCTGACGGGCGCCGGCATCTCCACCGAAAGCGGCATCCCGGACTTCCGCAGCCCCGGGACCGGACTGTGGGAGCGCATGGACCCGATGGAGACCCTGTCGGCCCGCGCCTTTTGGGAGAACCCGGCCCGCTTCTACCGCGTCGCCGCCGAGACGTGGCTGCCGCCGCTCCTCGAGGCCCGCCCGAACGCCGCGCACCAGGTGCTGGCGCGGCTCGAGGCGGCCGGGGTCGTCAAGTGCGTCATCACGCAGAACATCGACGGCCTCCACCACAAGGCCGGGAGCCGCCGGGTGCTCGAAGTGCACGGCCACCTGCGGTGGGCAAAGTGCACCCGGTGCGGGCGCCGCTACGACCTGGAGGCGGTGCTGCGCCAGCTCCTGGACTCGAACGTCGGGCCGTACTGCCCTTGCGGCGGGCCCATCAAGCCGATGGTGGTGCTCTTCGGCGACCCCATGCCACCGGCGTTCGAGGAGGCGCTGGCCGAGGCGGCCCGGTGTGACCTGATGGTGGTGGTCGGCTCGAGCCTCACCGTGGATCCGGCGAACGCCCTTCCGGTGCTGGCCCCGCGCGTTATCATCAACAACCTGCAGCCCACCCCGATGGACGAACGGGCCGCCCTGCGCCTGCCGTACCCCGCGGGCGCGGTCTGGGCGGCCGTGGCCCAACGACTGACGGCTCTTCGGGTGCTGTGACCCGGGGCATGGCTGCGGCCCGCGTCGGAACCGGGCCGGCCGCCCGTAGGGCGGCTGCCTCTGGTCGGCGCGGCGCACCGTGCGCTATACTGGGATCCTAAGGAGCCAGAATGGGTGGGGTGCGGTGGCGGTTTCCGACGTTGAACTCTTCATCCGGCTCGTTGTGGCTGCGGTGCTTGGAGCCGTAATCGGGCTCGAACGCGAAAGCCACAGGCGTCCGGCGGGCTTCCGGACGCACACCCTGGTTTCGGTCGGTTCGGCGCTGGTCATGCTGGTTTCGGCGTATGGGCTATCGCGCGGCGGCAACACCGTCTGGCCGTACGACCCGACGCGCATCGCCGCGCAGGTCGTCTCCGGCATCGGCTTTCTCGGGGCCGGCACCATCCTGCGGGAGGGGCCGACCATCCGGGGGCTCACCACGGCGGCGAGCCTGTGGGTGGTGGCCGGGATCGGCCTGGCGGCCGGGGCCGGCTTCTACCTTGGCGCCGTGGTGACCACGGCGCTGGCGGTCATCGTGTTGGTCTGGTTGAGCCGGGTGGAGCGCCAGGTGCTTTCCAGCAAGGAGAGCGTGCTCTCGCTGGTCGTTTCCGACCAGCCCGGGCAGCTGGGGGCCGTGGCCTCGGTGCTGGGGCGGCACGGGGTCAACATCCGGGGTGTCGACATCGCCCCGCAGGAAGGGGCGAGGGCGGCCCTGCAGATTGCGGTAGAGGTGCCGCCTCGGGCCGACCGGAGCAGGGTGCTGGCGGACCTCTCGTCTCTGGAGGGGGTCTTCAGGGCTTCTTACGAAAGCCAATCGTGAACCGATGCGCATCTTACTGACCAACGATGATGGAATTGGCGGCCCCGGGCTTGCAGCCCTTGCCGAATGCCTCGACGGCCTGGGCGAACTCTGGATCGTGGCCCCCGACCAGGATCGGAGCGGGACCGGCCACGCCATTACGGTCCGGGAACACCTGCGGGTGCAGCGCATCCGTCTGGCCGGGCGCTGGGAAAGCTACGCGGTGGCCGGCACTCCCGCCGACTGCGTCAAGCTGGCTTTGCTCGAACTCTGCCCCGGCCCTCCGGACCTGGTG
>JBFMCJ010000615.1 GCA_040754675.1 Bacillota bacterium | reverse complement strand
CCAGCACGAGCAAAACGCCAAGAGCCCGCCTCTTACCCAAGCCGGGGAAGGCAGGCCACCTGACGCGGCGGGCGACTCCGGGGGCAGACATCAATGCCGCGCATTCCTTTCACGAGGCGGGGGCTCGGCAGCCACCCCCCTGGTGCCCCCACTATTCCCCCTCGGGCGGGAAACTCCCTCCGCCACACCGCTAAACTCTTCGACCAACTGGTCCGCAAGCTGCCCGGCGCCCGAGCTTGCCAGAAGTCCCGCCATCGCCTCCGTGAACCAGTCCGCGTGCACCTGGCCGGCGAAGCTCCTCCCGAAGAGCCCGCCGCCTTGCCCGTTGAAGGCGTCTTTGAGCACGAACGCCCACAGGCGCGCCTCAAGCTGCTCGGCCGCCCACCTCAAGCCGGCCCGGCCATGCGGCACGCCTGCAAACGGCACGTCGCCGGGAGCGACGGAGAGGAGCGCCGCGCTTGGGGAGGCGGCCGCTCTTCCGGCCTCGTCGAGGACATCCCGGAAGCTCCCGCTCCTCGAACCGGCCCCGGGAGCGCGGGGCAACGCGGGCGCGGGGCGTGAAAGGTCCGGCAGGGCTTGCACGGCGGAAACTGCATTCACGGCCGTCTCAAAGCACCTCCAGTTCCGCGTACAGAGCTCCGGCCGCCCGGACGGCCTCGAGAATCGCAATCACGTCGCGTGGGGCCACGCCGGCAGCGTTGAGGGCGTCCACCAGCTCACCAACGCTCGCCGTAGCCCCCAGAAGCGCAGTGTGCCCTGCCGCCTCCTGCGGCGGCAGGATGCCGGGCAGTCCGGGGAGGGTGGGCGCCTCCTGGCCGGAAGCGGGCAGCGCCGGCGATCCGCCCACCGTGACGCGGATGCCCCCGTGCGATACCGCCACGGGCGCGATGCGCACCTGGTGGCCCAGCACCACCGTGCCGGTCCGTTCGTTCACGACGACCCTGGCCGGAGGGGCCGGGATGACGGTCAGCTCCGAGATGCGGGCGATCAGGGCCGCCGGGTTGTTCTGGAAGGGGCGGGGGATCCGCACCGTGATGACCGCTCCGTCCTGGGTGAAGGCAAGCGGCTCGCCGAACGCCCGGTTGACGGCCTCTACCATCCGGGCAGCCGTGGTGAAGTCCGGGCGGTACAGCGCGAGGCGAACCGTTCCCTCCTCGGTCACCGCCGCCGGAACCGACCGCTCCACGATGGCGCCGGCCGGGATGGTCGCCACGGTGGCGTGAACCCGTTGCGCGCCGGCTGACCGGGAGGTGGTGCCGCCCACCGCCAGCGCCCCCTGCGCCACCGCGTACACCTCGCCGTCCGCGCCCTGCAGCGGCGTCTGCAGCAGCACCCCGCCCGCCAGGCTCCGGGCATCGCCCAGCGACGAAACCGTCACGTCGATGCGGTCACCGGGCCGTGCCTGCGCCGGCAACAGAGCCGTCACCGTCACCGACGCCACGTTACGGGGCCGCAACTCCATCGGATCCACCGCCAGGCCGAAGTTACGCAGCATGTTGGAGACCATCTGGATGTGCACCGCCGAACTGCGGCCGTCCCCCGTGCCTTCGAGGCCCACCACGAGTCCCAGCCCCACGAGCTGGTTCGGGCGCAACCCCTCCAGCCGCGCCAGGTCGGCGATGCGCACGCTGGGGACTCCCGGCGCGCCGTCGGCAGCCGGCGACTCTGCCCGTGCTGCCGGCCCCGCCGCGATCGCCAGCGCCAGGGCGGCTGCTGCCAGGGCCGCCGCCGTCCAGGGCCGCCGGGCCCGTGCGCGTCTTGCCGTCATAGCCGGCATCCGCCCCTTCAAAACCCCCAAAACCTTCAGAAGAGCCAGCCAAACATCCGGGTCAGGATCCCGGGCTTCTGGTGGCCGCCCAGTGAACCCTTGCCCCGCACCGTGATGCGGGCATCGGAGACGTAAGTGGAAAGGATGGTGTTGTCCCGCGAGATGTCGGCCGGCCGGATGATCCCGGTCAGCACCAGCTCCTGTTCTTCCTCGTTGACCACGATGGTCTGCCTGCCCTCAACCACCAGGTCGCCGTTGGACAGCACCTGGGTGACCCTGGCCGTCATCTGAGCCCGGATGGTGCCGCTGCGCGCGGTGCGCCCATCACCCGTGAAGCGGCTGCTGCCCGAGCCCCCGACGAGGGGCAGCACGTCCAGCAGCCCCTGCCCGGGCCCCACCTCCACCTTGCCGTCATGCTTGGTGCCGGTAGAGGCCGATGAGGTGGCTTCGGCGCGCTCCACGATGATGATGGTGACGAGGTCGCCCGCCTTCCGGGCGCGGGCGTCGGCAAAGAGGCCCAGCCGGTTA
>JBFMCJ010000614.1 GCA_040754675.1 Bacillota bacterium | reverse complement strand
CTCGTAGTGGCCAAAAAGCTGAGCCGGGCCCGTGAGCCCGGGCCTCACCACGTGCCGACGGGTGAATTCGGGGCAGGACTCCACTATCCTGGCCACCAGCTCCGGGCGCTCGGGCCTGGGCCCCACAAAGCTCATGTGCCCAAGCAGAATGTTGACCAGTTGGGGCAGTTCGTCGAGAGCGGTAGCGCGCAGCAGGCGCCCCACGCGCGTGACGCGGGGATCCTCCCGGGAAGCCCAAACGGGGCCGGTCATCCCTTCCGCATCGCGCACCATGGATCTGAATTTGTGCAGAGGGAAAACACGCCCGTCGCGCCCCATTCTGGTCTGGACATACAGAACGGGGCGGCCGTCTTCGAGGATGATAGCGAGAGACACAAGGAGCCAGATCGGCGCAGAGATCAGTAACCCCAGCAGCGACAACATGAGATCCATAACCCTCTTCGCCGCCGAGCGCGCGTAGGGCGATAATACCGCTGGACGCCCCTCCGTCCTCAGGGCCGAAGGTGCCGCAATGCTGACCGCAGCCGCTTGCTCATGGGAAGCTACCGACTCGTGCATGTGGCTACCTCCGCCGTAGACCCCAAAGCCTTCACACTTGTCACGCACCCGGTGCACTGACAACCGCGGACACTGGTTCCCATGGGTAATCGGCAATGAGCCGGGCCACCTTACCATAAGTATTTGCAAGGCCAAGGTAGTGCCGCTGCCGCAAGGACCAACTCAAACCTCTTACCCGGGGTTGCTCCGCGTCAATCTCCCAGGGATGCAAGTAGAACAGGAATACGCCGCGTTGCCCCAAGATCCGGTTGACCCCCCACCGATACACGCCATAGGGGACAGCCCGGAAATAGCCTCCGCCCCCCCAGGGTATTCTGAGGGGCCCGACGTCAAGGGTTGGCACCAGGATCTCGACCAAGCCATCATGAGTGCGTCCAACTCCTGAGTGGAGGGCGGATTCCACCTCCCGGGGACGAAAGTAGCGGTCATGGAGGCTGGAGGGAAAGACACTTGAATCGTAACGATAACCCTCTTCCCACAAGATCCGTAGACCACGGTCGGTAAGCGAGAAGCTAGGAGCTCGATACCCTACAACGCTGTCCCCAATGAGATCTTCCAGCAACCATTTAGCCCTTCGCACGTCCTCGCGAAACGCCTCTTCGGACTGCCGGTAGACCAGTTCGTGGGAATACCCGTGGCTGGCCACCTCGTGGCCCCTCTTTGCGATTTCCTTGACCAAGCCCGGAACCTTGTGCGCCACCCATCCCAGTACGAAGAACGTGGCCTTGCGCCCGAAACAATCCAAAAGGTCAAGGATCCGAGCCGTATTCTGGATCACCCTCAGTTCGCAGTCGTCCCATGATTCGCGGGGTATCGCACCCCTGAGGTTCTCGACCTGGAACCAGTCCTCCACGTCAAAACTGAGCAGGCATCGCCTCACAGGAGACGGTACCCCCTCTGTCTGAGGACCCGTACGTGCTCTGGGCGCGGAAACGAAAAGTAGGAGCCCCGGCCCTCAACAGGTCGCAGGGTCACCGTCCCGTCCCGGATCTGAGACAACGCCGCAAGGACTGCGTCAGCTGCGGCTTCCTTACAACGCGTCATCACGGCATCGAGGCTGTCCCCTTCGCACACGGGAACTTCCACCTGCAGGAGCACGTCGCCGCGGTCAAGCCGCTCATCCATGCGGTGTACAGTGACGCCCACGGTTCGGTCTCCGTGGTACAGAGCCCAAAATACCGGCATCATCCCTCGGTATTGAGGAAGCTTGGCACTGTGCACATTGAGGCAGCCCCAGTTGGGTAACCTTAGCAGATGTTCACCAAATAGCTGGGGAGCGGCCACCGACAGTATCACGTCGGGGTCGTACGCAGCCACCTGCCTGGCAAAGGTCGGACTGTTAACATCAGAAACCTCTAATACTGGTATGCCGTACCTTTTCGCAATGGCGCGAACAGAATGGGCACGCAAGCGCAACCGATCTCCCGCCAGGCGGACGGCGTACTGCACGCCTCTTCTGACAAAGTCTACCGGGCCGTAGAAACGGTACATCCGCCGGACCAGTTCCGAAGGCGACTCCCGGAAGGGACGCATGACGTATATGGCCTGAACCTGGTATTGTTTCAGGTCGAGGGCACCTAAGAACCGGGAGAAGAAGACCGGCACGTAAAAAGGATCATCCTGAGTTATCACGACAAGCCTCATGCGCGCACCAACTCAGAGAAAAGCTTCTCGTACTGACCGATGCAACCCTCCCGGGAGAAATGACGTTCTGCGTAAGCCCTCCCCCTGGCACCCATCTCTTC
>JBFMCJ010000613.1 GCA_040754675.1 Bacillota bacterium | reverse complement strand
TCACCCGGCTGGTGCGGGTGGGGCTGCTGAGGCGGTGGGAGTTCCCCAAGCCCTATCCTCCGGCCTACTCGCTGACGGAGCGTTCCGCGGCGCTGGTCGGGGCGCGTCCTGCGGGGGCTGGTCTGCTGGCAGTGGACGTGCTGCGCGTCCTGGCAGCTTCGGAGTTCTACGTGCGGCTGGCGCGGCTGGGCAGGTCGTTTTCGTGGGCACAGGGCGCGTGGGGCTTCTGGCTGGAGTATTCCGGCCGGGAGTATTGGGGCTTTTGCCCGCGTGCGGTGCCGGGGGAGGTTCATGCCTTCTGGCAGTTTGTCAGGAAGCGTCCGGAGGACCGGCTGTTCTGCGTGGCGGCCTCCGAGGAGGTTGCCCTCTCGGCTGCGCGTGGCTGCCCGCGGTCCGACGGCCGGGGGATCCGGTACAGGTGGGACGACCTGCTTCACTCGGAGGCCCTGGAGCGTGCCTTCCGGCGGTGGGACGGCTCGGGGCTGGAGGAGGACGTGCTGGCGCTGTTTGCTGGTTGAGGGTTTTGGCTGTACGGTGTCGGATTGTGTGGCCACGGGAGTTTTCCGACGTGGTCATGCCGGCGCTGGGTGACGTGACCTGCCACGTCGTGTTCGTATTTTGGACGTGCCAGTGGCGCGTACTCTGATGCAGGAAAGGGGGGCTGGTGGTGCAGAAAGTAGTCTTCGTCCGCTCGGGCACGGATGCCGAAGCCCGGGAGCACGTGGCCGAGGCCATCAGCCTCCTGGTTGACTACCTTCTGGGGAGGGAGCGCCGTGCGCGCGGTGGTGTACGCGAGGGTGTCCACCGAGGACCAGGCGGAGAGGGGTTACAGCCTGGCCTCCCAGATCGAAGCCTGCCGCGGGCGGGCACAGGAGCTGGGGGCTGAGGTTGTGGCCGAGCTTGCGGACTCCGCCAGCGGTGCTACCCTGGACCGCGAGGCGCTGGCGCAGCTTCGGCGCATGGTTCACGAGCGCGACGTTGATCTGGTTGTGGTGTACGACCCGGACCGGCTGGCGCGTAACCTCTCGCACCAGCTTCTCCTCACGGAGGAGTTCGAGCAGGCTGGGGTCCGGTTGGAATTCGTGGACTTCGAGTGGCGGGACACGCCCGAGGGCAAGTTGTTCTACTCGCTGCGCGGGGCGATTGCGGAGTACGAGAAGGAGAAGATCAAGGAGCGGACGGTGAGGGGTAAGCGGCAGAAGGCGCGGCAGGGGGGAATCATGTCGGTCCCCCGTGCTTACGGCTACAGGTGGGACAAGTTGACCAAGAGTCTGGAGGTCGACGAGGACGAGGCCAAGGTCGTTCGCCACATCTTTGACCTGTACGTGAACCGCGGGTTGGGCAGTGAACAGATTGCCCGGCGCCTGGCTGCGGAGGGGGTGCGGCCGAAGAGGGGGCAGTTTTGGCACCGGGCGACTGTCATTCGCATAATCCAGAACGAGATATATACTGGGGTCTACTACCAGAATCGGTGGGACACGGAGGGAGGGAAGCCCGCTCACCGGTTCGAGCGGCCGCGCCAGGAGTGGATAGCAGTTTCCGTTCCGCCCATCATCTCGCGGGACTTGTGGGAGGCAGCGCAGCGCGTGACCGAGGCGAACCGCCTCGACTATTCCCGTCATGTGCGGCATGACTATCTGTTGTCCGGTCTGCTCTACTGCTGGTGTGGGTCCCGCATGTCGGCCGGCCAGGCTTCAAAGGGCGGTGTGAAGTACTACACCTGTCAGCGTAAGTTCCCCTGGCACCACCGGGTGGTTACCGGTGAAAAGTATCCTCCGAGGTGCCCGTCACGCTATGTACGCCAGGAGGATGCCGACCGGCTGGTTTGGCAGGGGCTTGTCGACCTCCTGAGCGACCCTCGGTTGTTCCTTGCCGAGTTGCTCAGGAGGCGCACCGACCCGGCCGCTGAAGAGAAGGCAAGGAGGCGCATTGCCGAGCTCGAGTCGTGCGTCGAGGGAGTCAAGAGGCAAAAGCTCCAGATCGTCCGCTTCAGCCTGGCAGGGTTGATTAGCGAAGAAGAGGCCTCCGCCTTGCTTGCCGAGCAGAACGGGCGGCTTGCTGTCCTGGAGCAGGACCTTGCCGGTGCGCGTGCTTCGCTCGAGTCCCTGAAGCAGGAGGCCCAATTTCTGGAGGACGCCTGGCAGGCAGCCCTGAAGTTTTCCAGGAGGCTGGTTGAGCCCGATGCGCTAACCTTTGGGCAGAAGCGGGAGATCCTGCAGCTTCTGGTCAAGAAAGTCGTTGCCCAACAGGACGGAACGCTGGTGGTGCACGGGTTTCTTCCCATTGATGTGCCGCGGCCTGCCGAATCTGT
>JBFMCJ010000612.1 GCA_040754675.1 Bacillota bacterium | reverse complement strand
GCGGCTGGCGGCGGAGGCCGGGCTGCGGGACGCCCGGACGGTGGCGCTGCTGGTAGCGGCCACACCAGCGCACAGGGACAAGTTCGAGCGGCGCGAGGACCGCTGGCTGGACGCCTCGCGGGTCGCTATCCGCGCCCTGCGGATTCAGGAGACAGGGCAGCGGGACCCGCTCGCCCCGCCGCTGTTCCCGGAGGGGGTCGCAAAAGAGTTCGCAGAAATTTACGGCAAAGAGACGGAAGCGCCGGAAGTCTTTTGGTTCTGGAGCTTCGTGACCATTATCGGCGCGGCGATTTCGGGGCAGGCGACGTTGCTCTCCCTGGTGAGGCCGCAGCCCCGGCTCTACACCGTCCTGCTGGCCCCCAGCGCTGTGAGCAGAAAATCTACGGCCCTCCGGCTGACGGCGGACTTCCTCCGCCCCGCGCTGGAGGGCCGTGTCGCCGAGCTTTGGGGTCTCGGTTCAGCAGAGGGTTTGATGAAACGGCTCGCCCCGCACCAGAAGCCGGGCATCCCGGTGAGGACGGTCATCCTGCTTGACGAACTGAAGTCCTTCGTGGCCAAGGCGAAGATTGAGGGCCAAGTCCTCCTCCCGGCGCTAACTACGCTGTTCGAGGCGAATAAGTTCGAGAACCACGTGAAGACCGGGTCAATAAGCCTCGCAGACGCGCACATAAGCCTGCTGGGAGCCTGCACGGAACAGACGTATGAGACCATGTGGGACAACCAGTTCCTTGCGATCGGCTTGCTCAACCGGCTTTGGATCGTGCCCGGTCGCTCCGAACAGAGCTGCCCCCTGCCGCCCTACGTGGACGACGACCGGCTGCATTTCCTGCGCCGCCGCGTCGAAGCGCTGCTGGAGGAACTTGACCACCGGTCGGGCTTCGGCCAGGGACCACGGGCCAGGCCGCCCGGTCCCGTTGAATTGGTGCTGCCGGAGCAGGCCCTAAAGCTGTGGGAAAGCTGGTACGGCAACAGGCCCACAGACGCGCATGGGGTGCGGCTGGACAGCATCGGCTTCCGCCTGATGGTCTTGTTCGAGGTCCTGCGCGGGAACCTGGAGTCCGTGGAGGCCGATACCGTGGAGAGCGTGGTGGCCTGGCTGGATTGGCAGCACAAAGCCCGGCAGGCCCACGACCCTCTGGACTGCGACACGCTGCAAGCCAAGGTAGAGGCTGCAATCCGCCGCGCCCTCGCCGCGAGAGGCCCCCTGACGCGCCGCGAGTTGGCCCGGTACGCGCACGCGGAACGTGTCGGGACCTACTTCTTCCAGCAGGCGCTCCAGGCCCTGCGGGAAGCCGGGGAGATCGCGTTCGACCCCAAAACGAAGCGGTTCGCGCTCGCCACCGAGGGGGCAGTCGGCGCCCGTTCGGCATGAAAAAGTGTCCCCACAGGTGTCACCAGCACAAAAATGGGCCTTAAAGCCTACAGCCGCAAGCGTTTTCGGCAATCTTATATAAGAGACCCCCCCACCCCCCACCACTCCCCCTTATGTGTTTGGTGACAGTGGCCTTAAAGCCTTGTCGCTCAATGATTTCCGGCCACACACGGTTGTGGTGACACTTTTGGTGACACTTTTGGTGACGCCGCAGAAAGGAGGTGACCTGCCTTGCTCACATCGCCCGACATCATCACCGCCCACGGCCAGCGCTGCTTTTACTGCGGCAAGCCCACGGAGGACCCCGCCGTCGAATGGCACGGCTACACCGCGCAAATCTTCCTCCACCCCGCCTGCGCGGTGGACCTGCTCCTTCGCCTCGCCCGCGACGTGTGGGAGTTCGAGTGCCGCCACCACACCGCCGCCAAGCTGCCTCGTGGCTAGGCCGCCTGGCCCGCTGACCCGGAAGGTAGGTGACTGCCATGCCCGCTCTCCGCCAGGCCGCCGGGCTGCTCGGCCTCTTGGCCGCCTGGCTCGGCACGATGCTCTTCTTCGCCTTCGCCAAGTAGCAGCGCAGCCCCCTGGCCCCGCCGCCAGGGGGCTGCCCGTAGAAAGAAAGAACGCCCTGGACCGCCAGGGCGGATCAAAGGAGGTTCGCAAAATGTCCTCAATTGCGTGTGCCTTCTGTGGCTTCATCCCGGCCCGTGGACCCGGTCACGTCGGCCACCACAACAGGTTCGCACAAGCCTGCCTGCGGCTGCGCTACGTCCCCGCCACCTATGAGCGCCGCGAGCAGGTAAAGGAGGAGTCCTGGCCGGTGGTCCACGACGATGCCGCTCTGCTGGCCGACCGTGTGGACGCCGCCGAAGCCATCCTCCGGGCCTGGTTCGACCGGTCCCTGGAGGCGGCAATCCACGGCAGTTACTAGAAGCAGCACCCTGACTT
>JBFMCJ010000611.1 GCA_040754675.1 Bacillota bacterium | reverse complement strand
GCCGAGGAGACCGTTCTCCGCTGCAATCTGAGCCGGCCAGTTGTGGGGGAACTCCAGGGCAGTTACTCGCGGTAGAAGCACCCTGTCCTGGTCGCTCACGACCCTTGGCGCCACCTCGTCGACCTCGGTGGCGAAGTTGCCGGGCCCTACCCCAAACAGGGGATGCTCCTGGAACATACGCCACGACGCCTGCACGAGGACGATGCGAACCCCGTCGCTGGACGACTCCAGGCTCGTGAGAGAGCGGGCACGGGCCGCAATCGTCGCCCGGGCACGGTCCAGGGCCGGAGCCGGAACCACCGAGGCAACCACAACGACGACCCCCAGAATTACCCCGGCGGCCGCCGTCAAGCCTGGTATCATCCCAGGTACCGTCCGTGAGCGAAGCCCCCTCCGGAGGCTCCTACCTGCGACGGCCACCCAAGCGAGAGCAGCAGCCACGGCAGAGATCCAGCTTCCCCGGGAGAGTGTCAGCAGGAGAGCCAGAGCGATCAGCGTGGTAAGCAGTACCGCCAGGGATGTGACGAGGGCGCGAGCCGTCCGTCCCACCATGCCTGACGCGTCGGAAAGCTTGACTCCGGAACCCATGATCAGAGCGAAACCAACGGGGAGCAGTGCGGCCAGGTAGGCGCCCAAGGTGTTGGGATTGCCGGTCGTCGCCGACGGCCGCAGGGCCAAGTACGCCCAGCTACCCCTCCAGGAGAAAGATTCGGCAATGGCAAGTAAGGATGCCACGGCTGCCCCCAGGGTCGCGGCCCACGCGAGGCGGCGTCGATCCGCCGGATCGGCAATGAGCCCTTGAGCAACGAGAAGGAAGAAGAGGATGCCCAGGGTCTTCGTGGTCTCCCGGATCGCTACAAACGTATCACGGGCTACTGCTGTAGAGAGAACGTGCGAGAGGGCAAAGACCGCGGTCGCAGGAAAGAGGGGGCCGAGTGCCATCGCGGCCGGGGCACGATCCCTTCGCGCGAGCAGACGGTAGCCTGCCCACGCGCCCCACGACAGGAGGATGAGAGCGGACAGCAGATCGTTGCTGGTGAGACGGAGGCCCGGCACGGGCAGTTCGTAGAAGAGGGGCACCACGAAGGCGTGGACGGCGATGGCCAGGCGCAGGAGCGTCAGCATCCGTAGCCTACTCATGCCGACGACCCCGAAACCAGACGTGTCTCGCCACGTCGCCGGTGGATCGCATGGCGGTAAGCATTCAGCGTGAGCTGGGCCACGCGCTCCCAGGTGAAATGCTCTCGAACCCGTGCCAGCCCGCGTGCAGCCAGAACCGCAGCCAGCGAGGGGTCCGACTGCAGCCGGGCAAGGCACCGGTGCAGGGCCGAGACATCGCCCTCGGGGAAGACGAGGCCCGCATCGGCGATGACCCTGGGGATCTCCCCGGAAGACGAGCCCACCACGGGCACCTCGCACGCCATAGCCTCCACCAGCACCCGGCCAAACTGCTCGACCCAGCGGGGCGTGCTGACGGACGGCAGCACCAGCACATCCAGGGAGCTGAGGTAGCGCGGGAGCGCGTCCTGGGAAACCGGGCCGGTAAACCTCACCCGTTCTCGGATGCCCAGTGCCCGCGCCACCCGCTGCAGGCGTGGGGCGTCAGGCCCCGCACCGATCACGACGACGCTCCACCGTTCCTCGCCGGCCGCCGCCCGCAGTAACAGGTCCACGCCTTTCGCAGCATCGAGGCGCCCCACGTAGCCCACGAGAAATGACGAGGTGCCGGCCAGCTCCCGGCGGAGGCCGTCACGAGGGACCCTTCGGAAGCGCTGCGGAGATACGGCGAGGGGCACGACGTGGATGGGAGCGGCGGCCCCCTTGTGCCGGAGCACCTTGCGCACGTCCTCGTTGCCGGCAATGAAGCCGTCAGCCCGCCGGAGCACCCAGCGCTCGATCCATCGAAAAGGCGGCGGGAAGCTCTTGACGAGGTTCTGCCATGCCTCCACCACGATCGCGGCTCGAGGGGCCAACAGCCTGGCAACCGCCATGGCCTGCGCCGTGCTGAGGGCGTAGGGTTCCTCGTGGATGTGGACCACGTCCGGCTGCACCCTTTTGAGGACGGAAGGGAGGCCGCCGGCGTACGCGTATAAGGCCCCGTGACGTGGCCAGAGCACGGGGAGAGGCACGACCTCGTAGCCACGTCCACGGACGGGAGGCGTGACGCAGCGCCCTTCCGGGTGGATCCACCGGCGCGGGGTCACGAGCGTGAGCTCCAGGCCCGAGGACGCGAGCGCCTCCAGCCTCTCCGGATACCGCAGACCTGCCGCGCCGTGCCATATGAGGAGCACCCTCACCCCGCCGCACCCGCCCCGTGGGCGCTCG
>JBFMCJ010000610.1 GCA_040754675.1 Bacillota bacterium | reverse complement strand
TTCCTGCCCCGTGTGCCAGCCCGAACCACACCCATTCTTACAAGGAACTGAAGATCACTCTTGTAAAGCGTCGACTCGCTGTAGCCCGTCCACGTAGATAGCTGTGAATACGTGTATTGCGACGGATACCTGGACACCAAGAAATGCAGGACGCTCCGCTGTACCTTGTTGAGGGACAACAGCCGCTTCTTGATTCGGTTAAGGTGGACGAAGGCCTCCGCGGGCAGGTTCGTGACTCCTTCATGGCCGAAGGCATGCCTCACGACCGCAACTCCCTCCGGCCTACCCCTACCGCTTTTCTCACCTATGTTAGTCTGTCCGGCTCCAAGCCCTTCGGGAACCACGAGGTCGACTTTAAGCCTACTGACCACTTCTAACTCTGATTCAAGCTGCTCGATCCGTTTGTCCCGTTCAGCGAGTTGCATCCGTAGCGATTCGCACTGCTCCTTGAGCGTCTGTAACTCGTCTTCCTCAGAACGCGCACCTGTAAGCTGCCTCAACACCTCAAGCAACTCGTCATTGACCCTTTTCACCCTAGGGGGCCGCGCCATTGCGAACGACGGAGTAAACCCGGCGTGAAACGTGGCCCTCTGTCTAACCCTGACTGTCTGTACAATCCCCGGGGCCACAGCCACGCACTCCCCAACGCCGAGGGAGGCTATCACGGTCTCGGTCTTGTCCCCTGGCCACGGTATGATCTCCTTGTACACCTTCATGTCAACCGGGTGTACCACCTTGTGGAGAAACAGGAGTTCGGCTTGCGTCAGAACGTCCTTATCCACCTTTGCCGATCGCTGGCTAACGACCAGCATCCCCAAACCACGCTTCCGGCCACGGAGGGCGACGCGGATAAGAATGTCTTTCAAGTCCGTGCGGAGACCCTGGGGGAGGAATTCGTGCGCCTCCTCGATCACGAGATGGAAGGGACGCCGTACCTCTGCGGAAGCTTCCCACAAGCCCCTGGCAAACCGAAACAGGAGTTCATACATCTCATCTCCGCCAAAGCTGCTCATATCCAGGATGAGTGGTATGCCGCGGTTCAGGACCTCCTGCGCTAGTACTCCGCCGTGGCGAGGCATTACCGCAAGATCGACGGGCCCGGATCCGCCCGCGGACAGTATCTCGTAACGCTCCTTGAGGCCCCAGTATTCACCATCGATGTCTGCAATTGCCAGGGGGTAACCGTTTGCAAGCAGCTCTTCCACGATGACCGCGGCCGTGTTGGTCTTTCCTGAACCGCGTATCCCCAGAACCGCAGCGCATCTTCCGGTAAAGACTTCTATGGGCAGGGCGAAACCCTCAGCGATCCTGATTTCTCGCGCCCGGCTCATTTCTTATCGCCGCTAGCCGATAAGCGATCTTCGACGAAACGGCGGCCCATGTCCGTCAGGTAGTAGGCACGCCTGCCATTGATGGGCTGAGCGGCCTCCGCAAGATAGCCACGACGCACGGCCTCTGCAATAGCGTCAGATAGGTTTTTCGGGAGTTTCTGCCGAGCCTTCTCGAAACCTGATCTGATGGTCCTGGGCGTAAACGGCGACGTACCTTCGGCTTCCAGGCAATAAGCAACCGCCACTACTGTTTCCCAGAATGCTCTCGACCCCATTCTGTTTATCAGCTCACCGATCGCAATCCGCTGAAGCGCCGGGCCCTGGCCCGTAAGCGGACCGACCGGCTGGCTCGCATCTGCAGGAGCGATTCTCTCCCAGACTAGTGGCAACGCTGCAGCCTGCACCTCAGGGGGAGCTCCAGACATCGCCTCGCTAATCAACTTCCACGCCCGTGCTAGCAAGTCCGTCAGATCCACCGCCATGTGGCATACCTCCTCTCATTCTTGTCGCTCAAGACACCGCTTGACCAAGCTCGCTACCTCGCTTAACCCCCTGTACGTGAGCACCCATTCCCCTCTGCCAACCTTTTCTACGAACCTCCTTTCCTCCAACCGCTTCAACGCATTGAACACCGTACTGCGAGCGCACCGATGTAGTGCCGCAAGGATATCCTTCGTCCGGGAAACGTTCGGATGCCAGCTGTGCATCAAAATGAGGATCTCCTCATCCGCTGGCAGCTCCTCGAGCACAATCCGGCGGGACCCCACATCTTGAACCAGGTCCCTCAGCGGTAGGTTCACCTCGTCGACGAGCCTACACGCCTGTTCTAGCGGTAGGCCGGCCGTCAACCGGATCAGTTCTGAAAGAATCCACTGGGACGCGGCATAGAGAAACCTCAGGTCGTACCTGTTGGGGTCGATCGCTCCTTTGTGTGCAATCCCTCGCTTGTTCCGGAGCGTGTACATGGCGCGTGCGATCCTGGCTGTGCAGAGCCT
>JBFMCJ010000609.1 GCA_040754675.1 Bacillota bacterium | reverse complement strand
GCTACTCGGCCATTCGGGTGGGTCGCTTTCTCGGGCAGTTGGCCTTCGAGCTTGGCAAGGCCGAGGAAGGCCGGGCGCACTTCGCCGCCGCTCTGGAGCTGGCGGAGCGCTGCCACTTCCCCTTCGAGGCGGCGCTGACCCGCCTGGCGCGCGGGCGGGGGCTGGCCGGCTCGCCCGAGAGCATGGTAGATCTGGCGGCCGCCCGGGAGGTCCTGGCCGGCACCGCGGCCGCCGCGCTGCTCCCCGCCGCGGACGGGTCGCTCGGCGCGGCCGGCCTCCCGCCCGCTGCCCGGGCCGCCGGGTTGACCGCGCGCGAGGTCGAGGTGGCGGCCCTGGTGGCTCAGGGGCTGACCGACCGGCAGATCGCCGCCCGCCTGGTGATCTCGCCGCGGACGGTCGACCGCCACCTGCGGAATATCTTCCAGAAGCTCGACCTCCCCAACCGGACCGCCCTGGCGCTCTGGGCCGCCAGCCATGGGATGAAGGACTGACGCCACGCCGCGGCCCGGCGGCTGTGAGGAAGATTCCCCATGGTCGCGGCCGCCCGCCCGACACTCGATTTTGGGGGGTCCTCCCGATGCCGAGCCTCCCACCTGCTGGTAACATGCCGTCAAAAGAGCGGGTCACGGCGGAGGGAGGACGTCGGTGGCTATGGAGCCGGTTCAGCAAGCTCGGAGGCGGGTGCTCGTCGTCGGCGCGGGAGTTGCCGGTGCGTTCACGGCTTACTTCCTCCGGCAGCAGCTCGGCCCGGAAGCCGAGATTGTCGTGTGGGAACGCCAGGCGCGTCCAGGCGGCCGCGTCAGCGAGATGGAGATCGCGGGGAGGCGGGTGGAGGCGGGGGCGACGCTCATCCACTCGTCTAACCGCTACCTGGTGGAGGCAATGGAGCGGCTCAGGCTCCACCCCACGGGGCGGGGGGACCGGAAGCCGCGGCGCCGGCGGCTGGGCATCTGGAACGGCACTTCCTTCGACCTCCTCGTCTCGACGGCGAGCCTTCCCCTGGTCCTGGCCATGGCCCGCCGCTACGGCCAAAGCCTCTGGCGGGCGCGCCGCCTGACGCGAGAGGCGGTGGCACGAGTGCTCCGGCTCTACGAGAAGCTGGAGGGGGGGCGCGGCTACGCCACGCCTGGCGAGATGTACCGCGAGCTTGGCCTCTACGACCTCACTCAGGAAGCGGCTTACAGCTTCTTCGCTCGCCATGGCGTCGGGGAGCGCTTCATGCGCGAGTTCTCCGACGCCGTGGCGCGCAGTAACTACGGCCAGGACGGGCGGATGAACGCCTGGGCGACGCTGGTCTCGCTGACCGGCGGCGGCCTTGCGGGCGGTCGCCTCTTCTCGGTGCAGGAAGGCAACGTACGCATCGTGGAGGGGCTCCTCGCCGCCTCCACTGCCCACGTGCGCACGAAGTTGGCAGCCTGGAGGGTGGCGTCGCGCACGGACCCGCCGGGAGGACCGGCAGGTTACACGGTCACGGCAGTCGGCGGGTCCGAGGAAGCCTTCGACGCGGTGATCCTGGCCGTGCCCCTGGAGCTGGCCGGCCTGGAGTTCGAAGGGCTTCGCCTCCCGGTTAGCGCCTCTGTCCGGCGCCGTTACCATGTGACGCACGCCACCTTCGTCGCAGGCCGCCTCTGGGCTGGAGCCTTTGGACTCCCGGAGCGTGACGAGGCACCGGAGCTGCTCCTCACGCGGGAACGGCCGGATATCCCCTTCTCGGCCATCGGTCTTCTGGGGCCGGCGGCGGGCGACGGCAGGAGCGTCTACAAGGTTTTCTCGCGGCAGCCGCTGGACGAGGCGCTCCTCGACCGCATCTTCGCGGACCGCGCGGAGACGACGCGCCTCGTGTGGGAGGCTTACCCGGTCCTGAACCCGGCGCCGGCCTCGCCGCCCTTCCGGCTGGCGCACGGCCTCTACTACGCCAACGCCATGGAGTCGGCGGTTTCTACCCTGGAGACCGAGGCGATGGCGGCGCGCAATGTGGTTAACCTCTTGGCTTTGGACCTGGCCAAGACCAGGCGGTGAGGTGCGCGATGGCCTCTGGCGGCCCGTTTGGCGGAAAGCAACCTCCCAGGTGCGGTCGCCGGGCGCGGTATCATGTGCGTCAAGTGGCGTCACTAGCGAAACGACGTGGCCGGCCCGACTTTTTGGATCTCCCGCCTCACCGGGCCTCGGAACGCGCGAGCCTGCAGTTCCTCAGTTAGCCCGTCCCAACAACCAGCCATCCCCTGATGTCCCTCAGATGCCCCCGGGGTGGAGACCCCGCTGGCGCGCTTCAGATCTCCCGGTAGAGCGCCTCCAGCATTTGCTGCAGGAACGGCTGGTAAGGGGTGTACGGGACC
>JBFMCJ010000608.1 GCA_040754675.1 Bacillota bacterium | reverse complement strand
CGCCGCCTCAAGCTCGAGCAGGCCGCTCCTTCAAGCCCGCGCCGCTCGCTGCGCAGCACCCTGGACGGCCGGGGACGGCGCAGCGGCCTTCAAAAAGCCCAGGTACATCAGGGCCGCGCCGACGAGCTCCCCGACGTACAGCCCCGGCAGACCGAAGCGGTTCAAGGTCCCGCCGATGGCCGGCGACAACCCGCCCAGGGCGATGAGAGCGTTGCCGACCATGCGGTTGTAATGGGTGCCTCGCCGGTAGAAGTTCCACGCCGAGTACAGCGCCCCGCCCACGAGCAAGACCGTCCCGTAGATGTTGAAAAACGGCGTCAAGACCCGCACGCCGGGCGAGGTGATGATGGCCCCCGAAAGCTCCAGCCCGGTGGCTGCGGCCGGGTTGAGGCTTGCCGTGAAGACTTTGAAGGCGGCCCACACGGAGCCCGATCCGAGCAGCACCATCAGGGTGTGGGCAGCGCGGCGGGGGAGCAGAAGGTAGGCCGTTCCCTGGCCCAGGTAAGCTGCGACCAGTATGGCTCCGCTGAGGTACCAGAGGCGGAAGCCGAGTTCGGTGAAGCCAAACAGGGCCCGGTGAAGCTGCGCCAGGGCGCCGACGGTGTACAGCGCCAGGCCGGTGCCCCACAGGAGCAGGTACGCCGCCCGGTGGTGGGTTGCGTACCGGTGCAGGACGAGCAGGGCGAACGCGCCGCTCAGCGCGGCGGTCGCGGCGGTCACGGCAGCGGAAACGAACACGTCCACGTGCATGCGAAAAGCCCCCCGTCTGTCCCATGCGGCCGATGGGACGATGAACAGCGCCGGTCAGGACCCGTCGGGCTTGCCGTTGGGCTTCAGGTCCCGCACCATCTTCTGGCGCACGGCGTACGCGGCGGCCTCGGCCCGGTTGGCGAGCCCCAACTTGCTCAGGATCATGGAGACGTAGTTGCGGACGGTCTTCTCGCTGAGGTAAAGCGCCTCGGCGATCTCCCGGTTCGTCTTGCCCTCCGCGATGAGGGCCAGGATGCGCCGCTCCTGGACGTTGAGCTTCTCGTGAGGTTGCTGGTCCTCGCTCGTCAGCATCCGCACCCGCTCCAGGAGCTTGCCGGTTACCGACGGATCCAGCAGCGACTCGCCCCGCGCCACCGTGTGGATGGCGTCCACCAGCTCCGTCGAACCCACCTGCTTCAGCACATACCCGCTGGCCCCGGCCATCACGGCGCCGAACACGGCCTCGTCGTCGGGGTAGGAGGTGAGCATGATGACTTTGACCTCGGGGTGCTTCTCCTTGATGCGCCGGCAGGCGTCAACCCCGTTCATCTCGGGCATCCGGATGTCCATGATGACCACGTCGGGCAGCACGCGGTCGACCAGTTCCACCGCGCCCACCCCGGACGCCGCCTCGCCCACCACCACGAAGTCCGGGAAGCGCTCGAGAAGCGAGCGCAGCCCTATCCGCACCACCTCGTGATCGTCGGCGATGAGGATCCGCACGGGTGGCCGCCCGCCGCCCTCCGTCGATCTCCCCGATGTTCCCTGCGCCATGTTGGCTTCTCACCGTCCCGAGCGTCAGGCGCTGGCCCGATGACGGGCCTCACTCTCCGTCCGGTGGGCCGCACCCGGTGCGGGTGCGGGCCCGTCCGCCTGGACAGGGAGCGGAAGTCGCAGCATGACCGTCGTGCCCTCTCCGGGGCGGCTGTCGATGTCGAGATCGCCGCCCAGGATCGCGGCGCGCTTTCGCATGTTGGAAAGGCCCCAGCCCCGGGTGTGGGCCAGGTTCGAGGGGTCGAAGCCCTTTCCGTCGTCCTGCACGTAAAGCACCAGTTCGCCCTCGTCGCCCGGATGCACGCCGACCTGGATGCGCCGCGGCTCGCCGTGGCGCGCCGCGTTGCTCACGGCCTCCTTGACGATCTGGGAGAGTTCATTGGCGGCGGCCGGGGTCAACGCCTGCTCGTCGATGGGGCCCATCTCCAGGGAGATGGGCAGGTGGTAGACCCGGGAGGCCTCGCCGACGACGGCACGCAGCTTCTGTGCCAGCGTCAGGCCCGACTCGCCGGGCAGGCGCAGGTCCATGATGTAGCCGCGCACGTCCTGGATGATGCCGTTGACGCGGCTCATCAGGTCCGTGAGCGCCTGGCGGGTTTCCCTTGTGGTTCGCTGCTCGAGCGCCAGGGCGGCGTTCTCGATGCCAAGCCCCAGGGCGTAGAGCGATTGGATGACACCGTCGTGAAGTTCACGGGCGATGCGGTCGCGCTCTTCGAGGATGGCGCGCATGCGCCCCACCTCTTCCAGGCGCTGGGCCGCCTCAATGTCGAAGATCTCCATCACCCGGATCATGAAGGCCGCCATGCCGAGCCCGGCG
>JBFMCJ010000607.1 GCA_040754675.1 Bacillota bacterium | reverse complement strand
TGTGCTCCAGCTCGTCCTTGAGCGCGGCCAACTGCAGCTTGGCCTGGTCGTATGTGTCCATGATCAGGAGCACATAGCGCTTAAAGGTGTACAGCAGGCACCAGGCCACGAACATGACGTCGCAGTTCGTGCTCTTGGCGCTGCCCCGCGGGGCCGCCCAGGCGATCCGCGCTCCGCCTCTGCCGTAGACCACCTCCTCGAACTCGCGGGCCAGGTCCTCATGGAAGCGGGCCGGGGGAATCACCCGGCCCGTCTTCTCGTCGCGCATCCAGTGGCCGAAGTAGGCCTCGCGGAACCAGGAGAAGTCAATTTCGCCCAGCTGCCTCCTCAGCCCCTTTGGCCCGGTCAGCGGGCAGTCCAGGAACGGCTCCAGCTCGGCGGGCGAAAAGTGCAGCAAGAGGCGATCCAGGAGCTTCTGCCAGGCGCTGCTCAACAATGTGGCGGAGCGTGTAGTCGTGCTCATGCCTGGTCGTCACCTGCCCCTCCACCGCCTCCCTCTTCGTGGGCCGACCGCTCAGCAGCTGGGCCTTCTCCACCGCCTGCGCCATCACCCCCACCAGTGCCCGCACCCAGGCCGCGCCGTCGCGGTCGTGGGACTCGCCTCGCTTGCCGTCCTGCCTCTCGCCCGGGTCGGAGATCGCCGCGTCGACCTTGTCCACGGCCTTTTCGGCCAGCTTGTAGAGCTGGTCCGCCAGCCTCTCCAGCCGCTCAGCCAGAGTGTCGGCCAGCTTCCCGGCGACCTGCTCGATGACGCGCTCGCGAACCTCTTCGCCGATGGGAGGCATGACCGGAGCACGCCGGCCGTTGCTGTGATTCCCATTCTTGCGCCCGCCGTTACCCGTGCCGCCGCCGCTGGGGATGCCCGCTTTGCGCAGGTGCCGGTGCAGGGTCGCCAGCGGCACGCCGGTCCGCCTCTGCGCCTCGCGGATCGAGGTCGCGGCGGCGATGGCCACGGCCTCCCTGATCTGTTCCTCGGACCATCTGCTCACCGGCTACGCCTCCGCAAAAACAGAGACCGCGCCCACTTCTTCAGGGCGCAGTCTGGCATCGTAGCACAGAATAGCACATGCTGTTCGAACAGTCAAGCACCCCGCCCGACCTCCTCCGTTACCGGCCAGCCGAGTGCGGTGATGAAGGCGGCAAGGGCCCGGTCGAGGACTCGGGCGAGCTGGTTGTGCTTCAACCCCAGCCGCATGCGCGCGTCGCGAAACGTGGTGTTCACCCCGTAGAGGAGCCACAGCACCTCGCGGTGCAGCGGCGACAGCCGCGCGTACGCCCGGGCGACGTCCGCATAGGCCTCCAGCGTGGCAATGCGCGCTATCGCAGCCTCCTCGGTGGGCGAACTGAGCTGCTGTCCCCCGGCTGACGCGCCCAGGACGATGAGGTCCAGGGACCGGTGCGGGTGCCCGTTCGCCGCGTCCGCCAGAGCCAGAAACCAGTTGCGCAGCAGGCTTTTGGCCTCAGCGAGCGTCAACGGTGCCTCACCTGCCTCAGGCGCCGGCGCACCCTATTCCATGCGGAATGGTCCATGAGCCGGGCCGTCCCCGCCGGCAGGTAGTCCTCGACCACGAGCAGGCCCTGCTCCTGCAGCCAGAGCAGGACCCAGGGTTGCGTCTCGGCCAGGTACTCGAACAGGGTGATCACCGTCGGCCCCCTCACCAAAAAGGCCGGCCCGGGCGCTCCTGCGCCCACGAGCCGGCCTCCCGCTGTCGGGTCAGCCTGCGCTATTTGCCGTTGGAAGACTTCTCCGGCGGCGCGCGGTCACCTGGCTGCCACGACTCGGTCACCTTGACCCTCACGACGCAGCCGTCCTGCACGACCACCACGATCTCCCCGTAGCGCACCTTGGCAATGCGTTCGGCTGCGGCCTGCACCTCGGCGATGATCTGTTGCACGAGGCTCACGGATCCACCACCCGCTCGGCCATGCGGACCTCCAGCGGCCGGAATGACAGGGCGGTGATGACCCCGGCCAGTTCCGGCGACTCCAGGAACTGCTTCGCCGCGGCGCGCTCCTCGGGCCGCCCGGTGCGGGCCACGTGTACTGCCTCGGCGACCGCTGCCGACACCGCTTGCTGGATCCGGCCCAGCCAGTCGGTCAACAGGCCTCCTCCTCCCTGATCACCGTCACCACCAGCCACCCGCCCTGAGCCTGCGGCACGCAGACGGCCCGCCACCCGGGAGCAAGGCCGACCTCCACCTGGCACTCCGGGCCGGCCTCCGCGCCCACGTGCAGCGTCGCCAGAAGGTGGTGCCGGATCCGGCCCGGGCGGAGCGGGCCCTGGCCGCCGCGCTCACGCCACCGCAGCTTCGCGTGCTCACTCACTACCACCGCGGACGTCTTC
>JBFMCJ010000606.1 GCA_040754675.1 Bacillota bacterium | reverse complement strand
TTCTTTGCTCGGGCAGCGTCGCTACGCGCTTCAAGGACACAGACAGTTTTATCGCCGCCGTGGCGGAAGCCCTGAGCACAGGGGGTGGCCGCGGTTGGTCGGTGCGCCCCGGCCTGCGCCTGGTGGACCTGTGCAGCCTGCTGTTCTCTCGGATTGAGGATTGACGTATCCAGCCTTCACGGGCCTGAGTTCGCCCTCACGGGAGTGTCGGGAAAACGCCGTCTAGTCGCAGGTGCCGCTGTCGTGAGTGCAGCTGTGACGCCGCAGGAGAGGTGTCGCGCGGGCAGCCAAGAAGACTTATAGGGGAGGTGGGCGGGTGGCGGCACCCGTGCTGCATTTGGCTGACGACCTCGCCCTGGACCTCGGTGTTTACGCCAGCACCGGCTGGCGGGCGGGAGTGTGGGCCTCCAGCGGCCGGGGGAAGAGCTACGCGGTCGGCGTCATAGTCGAAGAACTCCTCGACGCGCACATTCCCGTGGTCGTGATCGATCCCGAAGGCGAGTTCTGGACTCTGCGGGAAGGCTATCGAACTGTGGTCGTGGGCGGCCCGCGGGGCGACCTGCCGCTGTGCGGAGCGCGCCCTGCCGTGAGGGAGATCCTCGGCGTGGCACTCGGCCAGGGCCTGGCCCTGGTGGTGGACCTTTCGGACCTGGCGGCCAACGCCGCCCAGCAGGAAGCCGCGAGGCCTTTTCTGGAAGAGCTGTTCGTACTGCTGGGCCGGGAACGCCGGACGGCCGGGGTGGTTGTGGAGGAAGCGCATGTCTTTGCCCCTCAGTTCGGCTCGGCCTCCACGGCGGAGATCATGTCCCGCCTGGCCAAGCAGGGCAGAAAGCGCGGGGTGCTGCTGGTGACGGCCTCCCAGAGAACCCAGGCCGTGTCGAAAGAGTTCATGAGCCAGCTCAACTTCCCGATGCTGGGCGGCTTCGACGAGAAGCTGGACTTCGACGCGGTGAAGCACCACGCGGCCGGCCGGACGTTCCAGGAGTTGAACGGGCTGCCTGTGGGCGTGTTCTGGTTCCCCCGGTTGGGCGAGTTCCACCGCATCAGGGCACGCCGCGTGACCCACGGCGGGGACACGCCAGACCTGGGCGCCGAAGTGGTCCTGCGGGGCGTGGTGGCCGACGGAGACCTGGAGGCGGCGGTGGCCCGGCTGGCCGAGGCGGTCCGGCAGGCACGCGCCGAAGAAGAGGCCGAGCGCGGGGAGGTTGCCCGCCTGCGCCGCCGGATCGAGGAGCTGGAGGCGGAACTTGTGGAAAAGGCCCGAGAAATCGAGCGCCTGCAGGTCGCCCTCCGGGTTGCCGCAGCCCAGGCGGCTGCCGAGCCCCGACCTGGGCCGGAAGCGCGGGTGAACTCCGTATCCGTGCGGGCAGACCGGGTGGAAGTCGCGGCCGGCGCGCCGGCCCTGGTGCAGGCGGTTCCTGCGACACCTGCCGTACCGGTGACAGCCCCGGCGGCAGGTGTGGCGTTGCTCGAACACCCGGCCGTGCAGGGTCTGCTGCAGAGCGCCTGCTCGCTGACCAGGAAACACCTGGGTGGCTATGAAGAATACTGCGTCGCTGCCCTGGAGGCTCTTGCCCGCTCGCGGGCGGTGTCGCCGTCGGAGCTGGCCCTGGCTCTGGGGCTTGGCAGTAGCAGTTCGGTCTCTCGTGTGCGCGTCGCGTGTCGCCAACTGGTACGGGTCGGCCTTGCCAAGGAGCAGGTCGGAGGGACGTTTGCGCTGCACCGGGAGAACCTCGAAAAAGCCGTAGCGTTGGCCGAGGCCCGCATGGCCCGGAGAAAAAAACGTTGACCGTCTTGCCTCCGCTGAAGGCGGGGGCTCAGCCGGGACTGCCGACGGGTGGGCGGCTGTTCCCGAAATACATGAGGGAGGCGCTGTCGTGGCCGACAAAGTACTTTACCCTGTTGCTCTGAGCGCTTCCGGGGAAGTAGTGACGGTCGACCAAACCGGAAGGGGAGAAGCATACTTTTGCCCCAATTGCACAGAACGGTTCGTGCTTCGTGCTGGTCCGCGAAGAAGAAAGCACTTCGCTCACATAGCCGGTGTAGGGAACTGTGCATTAGAGAGCGTTCTGCACCAGGCGGCAAAGGTCGCGGTGCATTCTGTTTTGCAAGCCCGTCTTAGCGAGCAGGTTGCTTACGTTGCGACCTGGACCTGCGACGTCTGCCGGCGCGAACATACCCTGGACCTGGTTTCGGGGGTGGCCAGGGTTGAAACCGAGCACCAACTGGGCGCGGTGCGCCCCGACGTAGCCTTGCTGGACGCCGAGGGCAAAGTCTTGCGGGTGGTGGAGATAGTAGTCACGCATGAGCCCGATGAGGTGGCCTGGGACACGTATTCTGCGAAT
>JBFMCJ010000605.1 GCA_040754675.1 Bacillota bacterium | reverse complement strand
ATAATCTCGAGCGTGAAGGGGTCGATCTGCGGGCATCCGACCTTGGATGGATCTGCTGTCATGGCTCAGCCCTCCTGGGAGATGTGCAGGAACCCGTATTCATCCATGCTCAGTGCCTGCCCCGGGAAGACCACCGTTACTGAGGAAGGTTCTTCCACCACCGCCGGACCGGTCACGGGCTCACCCAACGGAAGCCGGTCGCGCTCGTAGATGGCAGCCGCGCGCAGGCCCAGCTCACCGAAGTCAACCGATCGCTCCCCCTTGCGCGCGTCCTCCAGGCTGTCCCCGCCCTGCACTTTGGGGATTTCGGGTTTGGTGACCGCACCAAGCGCCGTGAGGTGAAAGTTGACGAACTCGACGGGCGAGTCCAGCCTGAAGGTATAGGCCTGCTTATGCAGGGCGTGAAAGCCCTCCTTGATCTCTTCGAGCATCTGCCGGTCGATGACCCCGCCAGGCACCGGCACTTTGACGGTATGCTCCTGGCCTGCGTAGCGCATGTCTGCGTAGCGGACCAGTCGGATGTCGCCCCTGGCTACGTGTTCAGACGCCAAGTCCCTAACCGCCTCGCCCTCCATCTGCCCGTAGATGCCAATGAGGGTCTGAGGCTCGACGCGGTCCGCGCGTAGAATCCGGGTGCGGATGTAGTCCCGACGCAGGTCGGTCATGAGCATCCCCCAGGCTGAGAAGACCGCCGGGTTGGTGGGAATCACGACCTTCCGCACCCGCAGCTCACGAGCCAGGGACGCGGCGTGCATACCGCCGCCACCCCCGAAGGCGATAAGCACGAAGTCGCGGGGATCGTAACCACGGCGCACGGAGACGAGTTTCAGCGCGTTGACCATGTTGGCGTCGGCCAGGCGGATCACACCGATGGCGGCTTCTTCAACCGAGGTCCCAAAGTGGTCCGCGATCTGCTTCACGGCCTGTCTGGCTCGCGCCACGTTGAGGGGGATCTCACCGCCCAGGAAATAGGCCGGATTGATTCTGCCGGCGATCACGTTGGCGTCGGTCACCGTGGGCCGGTCCCCACCCTTGTCATAACACGCCGGCCCCGGATCAGCCCCGGCACTGACGGGACCCACCTTGAGCGCGCCGGCACCGTCAATCCAGGCAATGGAACCGCCCCCGGCGCCGATCTCCACGATATCCACGGTAGGCGCGAGGATCGGGTAGCCTGCGTAGTCGCGACGGTACTCGATCTTGTACTCGGTGGTGATCTTGGGCGTACCGTTCTCGATCAGGGAGGTCTTCGCCGTCGTCCCCCCGATATCCAGCGATATCACGTTGGGTTCGCCGATCAGCTTCCCGATTTCGGCCGCGCCGATCACACCCGCTACCGGACCCGACTCCACGGTGTAGACGGGAAGATCTCGTGCCGTGGCGAAGGTGGCGGTGCCGCCGTTGGACTGCATGATATGGCCCACCGGGCCCATCCCACGCACGGTTAGGCTCTTCTCCAGGTGATTCAGGTAACGCTTGGCGATGGGATGCACATAAGCGTTCAGGACCGCGGTGTTGGTGCGGGCGTATTCACGCCACTCCTTCGTGACGCGGTGAGACAGCGTCACGGGAATCTCGGGGAGCAGTTCTTCCAGCAGCTCGCCACACTCAATCTCGTGGGCCGGATTGGCGTATGAATGAAGGAAGCAAACGGCAATGGCCTCCACGCCTTCCCGGCGGCACAGCTCGGCCGCCGCCCGGACGCCCTCGGGGTCGAGGGGAGTCAACTCCTCGCCTTTGTAGTTCATGCGCTCACGCACTTCCAGGCGGAGGTAGCGCGGTACGAAGGGGCGCGGCTTGGCGTAGAAGAGGTTGTAAAGATCCGGCCGATTGGCCCGGCCGATCTCTAGGACGTCGCGGAACCCTTTGGTTGTGATCAGCGCCGTCTTGGCGCCCTTCCGTTCCGTCAGAGCGTTGATGACCACCGTGGCGCCGTGCACGAAGAAGGCGGCGCTGGCGACATCCACGCCGGCCTTTTCCAGGCTGTCCAGCACGCCGAGGGCGAAATCCGCCGGTGTGCTGGAGCTTTTCGCCTCTCTCAGCGTGCCGCTGGCCTCGTCCAGGTACACCAGGTCTGTGAAGGTGCCGCCGATATCCGTGGCTATGCGCATGATCTGACCAGCACTCCTCCTCAGCTTCGTGCCGTTCCTGTCAGCGAGGCAACGATAGACTGCTCCCCTTCGGAGTACAGATGGCACCGTACGGTATGGCGTCCGCCCAGGGAGATCATCTTCGGATCGGTACTCCTGCAGACGTCCATGACATACGGGCAGCGGGAATGGAAGCTACACCCTGGGGGGACGTTCACCGGGCTCGGGATTTCTCCCTTCGAGACCACCTTGGCCGGCT
>JBFMCJ010000604.1 GCA_040754675.1 Bacillota bacterium | reverse complement strand
GTGGTGAGGCAATACTCCGGTTCCGGCCTGCCGTCCGCGCTCTGCTCCTGGGATGGCCGGGACGCCTCCGGCCGGCCCTGCCCGGGCGGGACGTACACGCTTGCCCTGGAAGCCGTGCGGGGCGTGGACACGGGGAAAGGCCAGTACAACCTGACCTGCATGGCTTCGGCCCAGGTGGTGTTGGACGGGCGGGTGATGGAGGCGTCGCTGGACCCCACCCGCGTGGTGGAGGGCGAGCAGGTGACGGTGTCTGCCCGCGCGCGTGACTGGTCGGGCAGCGCCGGATCGTTTGCCGATGCCCGGGCCCTTCCTTCCTGGGGAGGCGAGGTGGTGCTTTCCGGGACGGCATCCGACCGTTCCGCGGCCCTGGCGGTGCCTGCAGGCACGGCGGGGAACCGCACAGTCGAGGTGCGCGGCACGCTGGTCCAGAGCGGCCTTCCCAACGTGACCGTATCGAGGGTGCTCCAACTGACGGTCGACCCCGAGTTGCGGTCGCTGTCCGCGGCGCCTGCCACGGGGCAGGCAGTGGCGGGGGCCGTGCTTTACGTCACCGCCACCACGAAAGGCGACGTTCTGCAGGGTCCCACCGCGGAGGGCTGGAGCCAGTCGGTGCCCATGCAGCAGACCGGTGGGGGAAGCGGCTGGGAGAAGACCTGGAAGGCCGTGCTTTCGGTGCCCGGGAATGCGGCCCAGGGTCCCGCCCAGGTGGTGGTGAAAGCGCAGTTGGGCCAGCAGGGCGCGCAACCCAAGTGGTTCGAGGCCCGGTTCAGCGTGGCAGTGGTGCGCGAGTACGTGGACCTCAACGTGCCGGGGTCCTTTGCCCCGGTCCGCGGCGAAAGCCTGGCGGTGCGGTGCTCCTCCGCCGGGGTGACCCACCCGGTGAGCTGGAGCCTGCGCGTGGAGAATTCCTCCGGCCAGGTCGTGCGGCAGTTCTCCGGCACGGGCCAGCCCGACCCGCTGTGTGTCTGGGACGGCAGGGACGCGTCGGGCGGCGTGGTCTCCCCCGGAAACTACGTGCTGCGGTTGGACTACGTACGGCGGGTGGACACCGGTGCTGGCAATCCGCCCTACACGCTGTACCTGAGCGACACCGCCACCGTGATCGTGGACGGAAGGCAGCTGCTGAATGCCTGGGTTGAAGTCAACCCGACGGTTGCCGGAGCGCCGCTGTGGGTGGACGCGAGTTACACCGGCCAGTTCGTGTCGGGACGGGCCGAGGGCAACTGGGGCAAGTCGGCGGCGATGGGTGAAGTCTCCCCGGGCCGGGCATGCGGCTGTCTGGAGGTGCCGCAGTCCCTGACGCCGGGCAGCCGGACCGTTACCGTCCGCGTGACCCTGCGGCAGAGCGGCCTGTCCGACCTCGAACTGAGCCGCGTGGTGCCGGTGGAAGTGGTGAGGGAAGAGGTGACGGTGGCCGTGCCTGCCGAGGTGGCTCCGCGGGCCGGGGAGTGGCTGCTGGTGACGGCGGCCTACAGGGGCTACACCACGCCCTACCGCTACCGGATGGACGTCGAGTCCGAAGCGGGCGGGTGGGTGCGCGTGTGGTCCGTGGAGGGACCCGGGCTGCCTTCGACCTTGCCGCCCTGGGACGGCAAGCTCTCCGACGGCCGGTGGGCTGACCCGGGCGCGTACAGGGTAAAGCTGGAGGTGCAGCTTGACGCAAACGTGGGTCCCGGCAGGCCGCCTTACCGGCTGGTGCTTTCGGGAAGCTGCCCGTTTGAAGTGTTGGGGGTGGAGACGCATCCCGGGGACGCTCCGCTGGTGGTGCGGATAATCAGGTAGGCGGGAAGAACGGCAGGGGGAGGGGTGATCCCTCCCCCATCTTTTTTCGGGGGAGGGAGGCCGGTGCGGCGGCTGCGGCGTGAAGAGGGGTACGCGCTGGTGTGGGCGAGCGTGGCGGTGCTTGTGATGGTGCTGGCGCTTGCGGGGGCCGTCGAAGTGGCCCGCATGCACGGGCTGGCCTCCAGCGTCCAAGCGGCGGTGGATGCCGCCGCCCTCTCCGGCGCGCTCTCCGGCCGGCTGGAAGAGGACAGGGACCCCTACGGCAGGGTGGTCGAACGGAGGCTGGTGCTCGATGAGGCGGCCGTGCGCGCGGCGGCCGAAGAGGCCCTGCGGCGCAACGTGGAGAGCATCCGCCGCCCGGATGGCTACCCCAACCTCGCCTCCTGGTCGGTGAGCCTTGACCGGGCGAAAGCCGTGGTAGGGGTGGAAGCCAGGGTGGAGGAGCGCAGCCAGTTCCCGTTTTGGGGAGGGCTGTGGGCGGTGTCCCGGTACGGAGAGGCGCAGGCGGGAGCGGTGGCCACCAGGCTGCTGGTCAGCCCCGAAGTGGTACACGTGGAGCCCGGCCAGACCG
>JBFMCJ010000603.1 GCA_040754675.1 Bacillota bacterium | reverse complement strand
GCAGGTGGGCAAGGCCACCCACACTTTTTCTGACATCCTCGGTCAGAGCAGGCCCATCAAACGTGCCATAGACGTGGCAAGGCAGGCTGCGGAGACGGACTGTCCAGTGCTGGTAACTGGAGAGACCGGGACAGGCAAGGAACTTTTTGCGCAGGCTATCCACAATTCCAGCCCCCGCTCGGGGAATCCGTTTATTGCCCTCAACTGTTGTGCGCTTACACCAACGCTTGCGGAGAGCGAGCTCTTTGGACATGAGAAGGGAGCTTTTACCGGCGCCGCTCAAAGGCGCATTGGCCTGTTTGAATTAGCAGCAAATGGCACCCTCTTCCTTGATGAGGTTGGGGACCTTCCCCTGGAGCTTCAGGGGAAGCTTCTTCGTGTTCTACAAGAGGGCGAGTTCCGGCGCGTAGGGGGGACCGCAGTGCTTCGGTCGCAGGCAAGGATTATCGCCGCAACAAACCGCGACCTCATGAGTCTTGTCGGGGAGGGCCTGTTCCGGGAGGATCTCTTCTTCCGACTGAACGTGTTCCATGTGCATGTTCCGCCCCTTCGCGAGCGCCGTGACGACATCCCTCTGCTTGCGACACGGTTCTTAGCACATTTGGCTGCTAGGGCCCGTGTTGACGCCGTTCCTGTTCTATCCGATTCAGCCGTCCGGGTGTTGATGCAGTATGAGTGGCCGGGGAATGTTCGGGAATTACACAACGTACTTGAGCGAGCTTTTTGGGCAACGAAAGGGGCAAAACACATTGGCCCCAACGTCGTTCTTCCCTTGTTGAGGCTGTGCTCCCCCGGCCAAGGCCACGGCAGGTACGTCCGTCGCTTGGAAGACGTTGAGAAGGAGGAAATCGTGAAGGCGTTATCTGTATTTGGGGATACAGTTGAAGGAAAAAAGGCTGCGGCCCAGGCGCTGGGTATCGCGCTAAGCACCCTCTATGCGAAAATGAAGCAGATTGGGGAGATCGGGGAAGGGACACGCGCCCGCGTAAGAGTTCGGTTTCCGGAAATCAGAAGCAACTGCGCCCGCAAGTGCCGGAGCTAAAAATCGAGCGGTATTTCCGGATCTCAGAACCGTTTTTGCGTACAAGAAGTGGGATCACGGACGGACGATACTCAGGCAGTTAACACTGAGTTCTCCCGCCGGATGGCATGGGAATTGCGCGAGCTGCGTAGCGCGTCCCACTCCACGGGGCGGCACCAAGCTCTGTTTCGGTGCCTGGGTCAAACAGTGCGATGAGGGGGAGGACCCGAGAGTTGCCGCAAGTAAGCCGTCTCGAAGCCGACGTGCTTGTGATTGGTGGTGGATCTGCAGGCGCGATGGCTGCTATCCGGGCCAAGGAGCTAAATCCTCGCGCTCGTGTCGTCATAGTAGAGAAAGCCCACGTGAAGTACAGCGGGTCAATCGTCCGCGGCATGGATGCACTAAATGTGGTGGCCATTCCGGGCGTTGCTACTCCGGAGGAATACGTGCGATCCATTCGCCAGCAGTGTGACGGAGTGGCTGATGAGGTTTCGAACTACGTCTTGGCTAAACGTAGTTGGACGCTCATGCAGAAGCTTGCTAGCTGGGGGGTAGATTTCCCCCAAGACGAGGAAGGTAACTACGAAGTCCTTCAAGCCCACCCGGCTGGTCGTTTTGTGGTTTCGATGAAGGAACCGGCTCTTAAGACTATCCTGGCCAGTCGGTTACTCGACAATGGTTGCCTCGTCCTGAACAGGACCATGGCGGTGGAACTATTGACGGACGGAGCACGAGTCTGCGGTGCACTCGGCTTGAATACCCGGACGGGCGATCTGGTTGCGTGTGAAGCCAAGGCTACGATTCTGGCCGCCGGAGGGGCCGCTCGCTTTGGCCTACCCAATAGTGGATACCTCTACGGTACCTTCGACTGCCCGGCCAACACGGGAGACGCTTACGCCCTGGCGTTTTCGGCGGGTGCAGAGCTCACTGGGCTAGAGTATACGATATGCATGTACGTGGTAAAGGACCTAAATGTTCCCCTGCTGTACATCACGCTGACTCGTGGGGCCCGGCTAATCGATGTTCTCGACGAATTGCTTGAGGGCAGCGAGCGGCCTTCGGTTGAGCGGATGGTGGAAGAGCATCGTAGGGATCGTGGTCCGCTTCGTATCAGAGTGCAGCACCTCCCGAGAGCGCAAATCGAGGCTATCGAGGACATTCTGTTTTCAACAGAGCGTCCGGTCCTTAAGCGGTTCCTTGAGCACCGCGGAATCGACTTCCGCCGGAAAGACGTAGAATTGGCTCCCACTGAGTTTTTCCTGTGTGGAGGCCACGGGCTCACCGGGGTAGCGGTTGACGAGCGCGGCGCCGCATCCGTACCTGGGCTGTACGCAG
>JBFMCJ010000602.1 GCA_040754675.1 Bacillota bacterium | reverse complement strand
AGCACCCTGACGCCGTCGACCCAGGCGGTCACTTTGTCGTCCGCCGCCACGTACAGGATCGCGTCGGCCGCCTCCCGCACCTCGAACGGCACCCGGAAGCGCACCCTGCCCGGAGTCGCGCTCTGGTCCGCCCCTGCGGCGCACCAGATCCACCAGGCCTCCGGGTCGGGCCAATACGCGGGGTTGTGGCCGGACCAGGAAGCGGGCTTCGCCAGGGCCGCCGGGACGCCGGCAAACCCCACGCCCTCGGGGAGGGTCCAGGCGGGAGCCACCAGGGCCTCTTCGACCGGTAGGTCGGCCAGCACGGCGAACTCCACACAGCCCGTCCAGTTGGAGCTCAGGTCAGCGGTCAGCTTGGCCTGCGAGGCGCGGAGGCCACCAGGCACGTCGAGCTGCCATCCCACGGTCACCGGCTCCATGCGGCCCGTATAGCCCACGTTGCGGATCCAGCCGCCCTCGGTGTACCAGCTGCTGGATAACCCGGAGAGATCAACCCGGTACCAGGCGCTCTCGGTGCTGCTTCCGGCGGGCCAGATCAGCACTTTCCTGACGGACACCTCCCGGCCCAGATCCCTGAGATTCCAGCCGAGCCCGGTCGTGTACGCGCCCCAAAAGCCTCGGCCCCACACGGAGCCGTTACCGGTTGCTGGAACGCTGGCACACTGGTCGAACAGGCACTCCGGACGCTCGTTGGTGTCTCTGTACCAGCCCGAGGCGGACACGCTGCCCGCGGGATTCGGGTAGACATACGCGGCCACGTTCACCCACGGCTTGAGTTCCGGCAGATTGGCACCGTATATCACCGAAACCCGCGGGTCGGGCAGGGTGGGGGCTGCAACCCGGAAGCTACCATCGGCGGCGGCCGCAGCCCGGCCCACCTCCACCCCGCGCCACAGTATGCTCACAGCGCTTCCCCCGGGGACGCTCCCCGGCGCGCCGACGACGTCATCACCCGACACCGCCACCGGGCCCGCAAGCGTCCCGTCCGCCTCGACCCGGCCGGCCTGCACCCCGCCCAGCAGCACCGGCTGCGAGAAACGCAGGGGCCGGGGTAGGGTGGCGGACGGCATGCCGCTCGCACCCGCCACGGCCGCGAGGCCGATGATCCCCGCAAGCAGCACGGCGAGCAGGGAGCCGACCACGATTCGGCGCATCGGAAACACCTCTCCTTTCACGCGAAGATTGCGGAGGCCAACCCGCCCTGCAACCACACCGGGGCCTCCCGTCCGGTGCTGCCCGTCAGAGGATGCGGCGCAGGAGCGCGCCGCCCCGGCTGGGGACGTGCCCGGCCGGTGCGGGAGCCGGAGCCTGCCTCCCCGTCTTACCCCCCTTCACAAAAACGCGGGTCCCTGGGCGAGATCCGGAAGCCCGCGCTGCCGAGCCTGAACCCCGGCCCCAAAGTCCAAACCGGTTTGCCAGTGCGGCCGCCCGCCCTGGAACCGCCCCGAGAACCGCGCGCTCAGGGTACGTACCCCGACGTCTGCCAGCCGGAGTCTCCGGTGCGGAAGAGAACGGCGCCCGAGGCGTCCTTCGCGCTCACCAGCACACCGGCAGGATTCTGCTTCGCTGAGGGATCAGAGGCGTTCACCGCCTCCACCGCCAGCACGTGGTCTCCGGCGGGGAGCGAAAGGCTCGCCGAACCGGCCGACAAGTATGACTGCCAGTTGAGCACAGCCACGCCGTCCACCCAGACGCGCGCGGAGTTGTCCGCCGCCACCGAGACGGTCACGGTCGCCGCCGCGGCCAGCGCAAACGGCCGGCGGAAGCGGACCGTCCCCGCGGGGTGGGAACCCGAGGCGTCCAGGGCCTGGCACCAGATCCACGAGGCCCCCGGGTCGGGACCGGCCGTCCAGGCGGGATTCTTGGGCACGACCACCGGGACGCCGCCCAAGTCGCCCGCGGAACCCGGCAGCAGCCACATGTCGCCGTCGTATTCCCAATCACCTTCCCCTGAGCGCACGACCACCTCGCCCCCGGCCCTGCGGAGCGAGACCAGCAGGCCACCTGGGCCACTGGCGTTCGAGCACTCGAAGGCCAGCACGTGTTCGCCCGCCGGCAGCACCAGCGGCGTCGCGGCAGCCGTGCCCGTCCCGGAGCCGGACAGAACCGGCACCCCGTCCAGCCACGCTACGAAGGAGTCGTCGCCCACCGCGTAGAGGCAGGCGTCACCCCCTGCCGGCACCGAGAACCTGACCCGGAACCGCGTCGCCGCCTGTGCCGCGTTCAGCCAGCATGCCCCGGGGTCCGGCCAGCCGGACACCGCGTCCCAGGGCAGGCCGGGCTGGCCGTACTGCCCGACCACCGCGGCCCGGCCGGAAAACCCGGGGCCTTCCGGCAGCGTCCACTCCGGTGCGGACAGGA
>JBFMCJ010000601.1 GCA_040754675.1 Bacillota bacterium | reverse complement strand
TCTACCGGGCGCTGGCCTCTGCGGCGCCCGACGCGGCCGAGAGGCTGCAGATCGTCGTCTATCCGAAGCTGGGGCACCAGTTGACGCCGCCCATGCAGGATCGGGTGGCGTCGTGGATGCTCTGGATGCTCGGGGCCGGGGGCATCTAGACAACTCATGCGCTTCATCGGGGTCGACCTGGCCTGGTCGGATCACAACCCCACGGGTCTTGTGGTGGTCAACGAACAGGGCCAGGTCGAAAGTGCCGCTTACGTCACCGCTCTGGACGCCGTGGCAGGCTTCTGCCTGGCCCGGGCCGGAGAAGAGCCGGCCATCGTGGCCGTGGACGCCCCTCTTTCGGTCTTGAACGATACGGGGCACCGGGAGGCGGACCGGGCGATCATGCGCCTGTTCCGGGGCCGCCGTCTCGGCGTCCACTCGGCGAACCGCGAGCGCCTTTTGGCCGTTCACGGGGGCGTCCGCGGGGAGGCCCTGGTGCGGCAGCTGGGCGGGCGGTTCTCCGCGGCGCGCGGTGCGCAAGACGGCGGGGCTTTCCTGCCGGGCAACACCATCATCGAGGTGTACCCGCACGCGGCGCTGATCGCCTGGTTCGATCTGCCGGCGCCGCTCCCCTACAAGCGGGGCCACCTTTTGGAGAGGCGGCAGGGGCTGCGGCGCCTGGTGGAGCTGCTGCGGCAGTTGAAGGGGGCGGATCCGCCCCTTGACGTGGACAGCGCGCCGTGGGTTCTGGCCGACGGTGAGGAGGATCTCTCGACCGCCCAACTCGACCAGATTGAAAGCCTGCTGGATGCGCTGGTCGCGGCGCACGTGGCGAGCTTCTGCCGCCGGTGGGGTGCCGCCCGGTGCGCCTGCCTGAGCGAGGCCGGCGGGCCGGGGCTGGTCACGCCCGTTCCCGGCGAAAAGCGCCTGAAATGAGCCTGGAGGGAGGCCGGCTGTGGGCATGCAGATCGACGTCGTGGCCATCGAGAAGCCCGAGCACGCCAACGTCATACTGGGCCAGAGCCACTTCATCAAGACGGTGGAGGACCTGCACGAGGCCATGGCTCAGGCCGGGGGCCGAATCCGGTTCGGCATCGCCTTCAACGAGGCGTCGGGACCCTGCCTGGTACGACAATCCGGCAACGACCTGGAACTCATCCGGGTGGCCGTCGCGAACGCCCAGAAGGTGGGTGCCGGGCACTTTTTCATCATCGTAATGGAGGACGGCTTCCCCATCAACGTGCTGAACGCGATCAAGCAGGTGCCCGAGGTGTGCCGGATCTTCTGCGCCACGGCGAACCCGTGCCAGGTGCTGGTGGCCCAGACGGACCAGGGCCGGGGCGTGGTGGGCGTCGTGGACGGCTTTGCGGTCAAGGGCGTGGAGGGCGAGCCCGAGATCCAGGAGCGCAAGGCGCTGCTGCGCCGCTTCGGCTACAAGCTCTGAAACTTCGCCTCCCGCCACAGCCCGCGGCCTTCCCGGCGGGCCTTGCGCTCGAGGTCACGCAGGCGTTCGGCGTAGCGCACGTTGGGCGGCACGGTCATGACCTGCGCGTAGCCCTGTTCTACGAGCCAGGCGTTGACGAAGATACGGTCGACCCACACGTAGGCCAGCAGCCTCCCGTAGCGGTCGTGGCTCTGCACGTCCAGGGCCAGGCGCACCTCCCGCCCGCCGACCAGCCTTTCGTTGGCCTGGCGGGCCCGTTCTGCCATGCGCCGCACATCGGGGTCGTCCGCCGAGAGTTCCGGCGTGTTGATGCCGGTGTAGCGCACCCGGCCGTAACGGGCGGTGCGGATGGTGTCCCCGTCCACCACCTCGACCACCCGGTCGGTGAGGGCCTCCGAACCGGGCAGGGCAAAACGGGCGGCCTCGGAGCCGGAGAAGTCCGGAAGGCGCTGCTCTGCCAGCCGTCCATACACGAAGAGAAGCCCGTAGACGCTGAGCAGGGCGACGGTGACCCAGAAGAGGCCGGACCTCGGCCTGGGGGGAGGGGGTTGCCGGGCCTGGGGCCGGCGGGCCAGGTGGCGTTCCCGGAAGCTCGGTCTGCTGCTCACACGCTGGCGGCCCCCCGCGGCGCGCCGGACCAGACCACGACCCGGCTCTTGCCGAGCCGCTTCGCCTCGTAGCAGGCCTCGTCGGCCCGCTCGATGAGTTCGCGCCAGTCCCGGGCGTGCAGGGGAAAACTGGCCACACCGACGCTCACGGACACCGGCGCGCCGCCCTCCGTCAGTTGCCGGACGAAGCTCTGCGCCTCCGGCAGGGCAGCCTGCACCCGGTGGGCCAGGGTTGCCGCCGACTCGGGATCGGCATCCGGGAGCAGGATGGTGAACTCCTCACCCCCGTAGCGGGCTGCCAGGTCGGTGCGGCGGACGTTCTTCCTGATGA
>JBFMCJ010000600.1 GCA_040754675.1 Bacillota bacterium | reverse complement strand
GCCCTCGGGATGAGCTTGCCCGGCAAATGGCGGGCAGGCGGCCTCAGGGGTAGATATTGTCCCACATGGATGACGTTCGTCCCAGCCCCGCCGAGACGCGTGTCACTGGCGGGTGAGGAGCCGGCGAGGCAGGATCGTCCAAAGGGCCAAACGCGGCAAGCCGCGCAGACCGCCCGCCGTCGCAAAGCGCCCGTGCGGCAGTCCCAGCGAGCCCGCACCAGGGAGGAGAAGGAGCCGATGAGCGAGCCCCCGCGCAGCCACTACGGCCTCGAGCACCACGGGATCATCAACATCGGCCAGGTATACTGGAACCTCACGACGCCCGTCCTCTACGAGGAGGCCATCCGCCGGCGGGAAGGGTTGCTCTCCCACCTGGGTCCGCTGGTGGTTCGCACCGGGCAGCACACCGGCCGCAGCCCGAAGGACAAGTTCATCGTGGACGACCCCGAAACACACGACAAGATATGGTGGGGCGACGCCAACCAGCCTCTGTCTGCGGAACAGTTCGACCGCCTCTACCATCGCCTGCTGGCCTACCTGCAGGGTAAGGATGTCTTCGTGCAGGACTGCTTCGTCGGAGCCGCCCCGGCCTACCGGATGCCGATCCGGGTCATCACCGAGCACGCCTGGCACAGCCTGTTTGCCCGCAACCTCTTCATCCAGGCCGGGCGCGACGAGCTGGCGGCCCACGTCCCACGCTTCACCGTGATTCACGTCCCCGGCTTTACGGCCGTACCCGAAGTTGACGGTACCCGTTCAGGGGTTTTCATCGTCCTCAACTTCACCCGGCGCCTTGTGCTCATCGGCGGTACCGGCTACGCCGGCGAGATCAAGAAGTCGGTGTTCACCGTGCTCAACTTCCTGCTGCCCCAGGAGCAGGTGCTGTCCATGCACTGTTCTGCCAACATCGGCAAAGAGAGCGACGTGGCGCTTTTCTTCGGGCTTTCCGGCACCGGCAAGACGGCCCTCTCGGCTGACCCCGAACGAAGCCTTGTCGGCGACGACGAGCACGGCTGGAGCGATGCCGGCGTGTTCAACTTCGAAGGCGGCTGCTACGCCAAGGTGATCCGCCTCAGCCCCGAGGCCGAGCCGCAGATCTACCAGACGACGCGGATGTTCGGAACCATCCTTGAGAACGTCGCCATCGATCCGGTCACCCGACGCCTCGATCTCAACGACGACTCGCTGACCGAGAACACCCGGGCCGCGTACCCTATCACTCACATCCCGGGAGCAGTCCGGTCAGGCATGGGCGGTCATCCCCGCACCGTTATCTTCCTGTCGGCGGATGCCTTCGGCGTGATGCCACCCGTCGCCCGGCTCACGGCCGAGCAGGCTATGTATTACTTCCTCTCCGGGTACACGGCGAAGGTGGCGGGCACAGAGAAGGGCGTCAAGGAGCCCCAGGCGACGTTTTCCCCCTGCTTCGGGGCGCCGTTCATGGCGCTACACCCGACGGTTTACGCAAGGCTCCTCGGAGAGAAGATCGGCCGCCACGACGTGAAAGTGTGGCTGGTCAACACCGGCTGGACGGGTGGGCCGTACGGGGTTGGCCGGCGCATTCCCATCGCTTATACACGCGCCATGGTGAAGGCGGCGCTCACGGGTGCGCTCGACGACGTCCCGTACTGCAAGGACCCCGTTTTCGGGGTCCAGACGCCTCAAGCAGTGCCTGGCGTACCTCCGGAGGTGCTGGATGTCCGGTCGACGTGGCAGAACGTGGCGGCCTACGACGAGCAGGCCCGGCAACTGGCGCGGATGTTTGCCGCCAGCTTCGCCCGGTTTGAACGGGAGATGCCCGCCGCTGTGCGCCAGGCAGGGCCGTCGGCCTGAGGGCACGACCCCAGCAACCGCAGGAACGAGCAGAGGCCGGCCTCGGCAGGCTGGGTCTCGAATCCCGCCACCATACACCGGTCCAATCGCAGGACAGACGCGCAGCTAAACACAGCGCTGGCCTCTTGGGTCTGACTTCATACCCATCCGGCGACCGCTTGGGCGGCCACTCCCGAACAGGGGGTGGCCGCCCCTTCTTCAGCGACTTGGCACGCAGATGACCTGTCCCGGAAAGATCAGGTTGGGGTTGGTGATCTGCGGGTTGATGGCCAGGATGGCCGGGACCGTGGTGCCGAAGCGCTGGGCGATGAAGAAGAGCGTGTCGCCGGGCTGGACCGTGTACTGGGTGGACCCCGGTGGACAGACCGCGGGCGGCACGGCGGCCGGGACGCAGATGACTTGGGCGGGGAAGATGAGGTCGGGGTTGGTAATCTGCGGGTTGATGGCCAGGATGGCCGGGACCGTGGTGCCGAAGCGCTGGGCGATGAAGAAGAGCGTGTCGCCGGGCTGGACCGTGTACCGCGTAGACC
>JBFMCJ010000599.1 GCA_040754675.1 Bacillota bacterium | reverse complement strand
CTGTCAAAGCAATCGTCCGTTCGTACATAGCCTCGGTATCCCGCGGACCGCCGCCCGAGTACCGTCCCTGCCCGTGTGGCCACCCCTTTCGCCACCGCCACAAGGTGGAGCACTGCTACGTGGCCGTGGGGTTTTGGTCGGAACTCGTCCCGGTGCTCTACCTTCAACGACCGGAAGAACCCCTAACGTCTCCTGGGTGGGCAAGGAAGAAGGGTAGCGGATTAGCTGAGTCGCGGGGTGTGAGGAATCGACTGGCTGACTCCGGGACCTGCTGAGGCGGGGCAGGTCCCGGTGACCGGCCACAGGGTTGGCAAGCAGCCCGCTGTTTACGGGGGCGTGGTGTGAGCTTGAAGCAGCGGGGGACCTGAGGGCCCGGGTACCCGCGGCAGCGGGTACCCGGGAGGCAGGCCCCCGAAGGGGCCGGCTGGCTTGTGCACCGGCACGGGAGCCAAGGGCCACCGGTGCAAAGCAGGGTGTGGACAGAGCCGGCAGAAAAGCATGGCCCGAGACTAGGGCACGGCGGTGAACGTGGCAGGCGCAGTACCCAGGAGCCCCCGGGCGACCGGGCGGGGTGCGGCGCGACGGGGGTCAGCGGAAACCCTCCTACCGGTGTCTGGGACCAGGGGCAAACGAGATCGCAGGCCGCCGCGGCGGGGGGAAACGGCAAGGCCGGATGGGCTTTGAAGGAGCGAGTGACCTGATGCTGGCGCGGGATAACATGGAGCGCCCTTCCCGGTGGGTCCGGAGGACCGGGGCTCACGGAATGCCTCCGGTCGTCGTGGCCAAGCACCGAGGGGCAGGGATCCATCGTCCCAGCCGGTGGAGGGTGGAGGGTGCGGGTGGGGTTCCGACGGCGGGCGGTTGGCCACTTCACCCAGCGGCCATGCCCTGTTTGAAGTCCAGGCCGGGCCCGGGCTGCAGCGGGGCCCTGACGCGGCATCCGCGGTCGTCGCTACGCGGAGGTGCCCGTGGTCCCGTGGCAAGCCGGCATCGCACTTTGCCCAGACGCCCCGGGGCGGCGGCCCGTTGAGGCACACCGCAGCCGCCGTGTCCGGGAGCCGGTGGCAGGAGAGGAAACGGACTCCGTCGTATGCCGTCTTAAGCATGTCAACCCCGGGGAGTCGGGGGTGGGGAACGTGGGCCGGCAGTCGTTCTACCGGCAGAAGATCGTGACGCAGGCCCGCTCGGTCGAGGCCAAGACCCTGCGCAGCTACCTGGTGGGCGAGATCCGGTCAAGGAGGGAACTTGCCCCGGAGGAGGCAGCCCTGGTGGCGGAGGACGCCCTGGAGTACCTGATGCACCTCGTGGATCGTGGTCCGGGGCAGATTGACTTCCCCGCCATCCGGGGCCTGGACGCTCACCGGAGGTGTTCCCGGCGGGACCAGCCCGAGCAGATGGTCACGCTCACCGTCATCGCCGACGAGGACGCCGAGGTGCTGGAGGAGTTCGGCGTGGTGGCCATGCAGGTGGGCCGCATGGCCCGCTGCATCGAGGAGGCCTACTTCCAGGGCTACCTGCTTGACTGGCCCAGGCTGGGGGTGCTGTTCCCCTACAACCACCAGGCCCTGCGCCAGAGGCTGGAGCCCCTGTGGGAGGTGGGGGCGCTCCTGCCCGTGGCGGGGATGAGCAAGGAGCGGCGGCGGAAGATGCGCAGGCTGCGGCCGGCGCTGGCGGTGGAGTGCTATCTGCGGGGCGAGGACCTGACCTCGGTGAGGAGAAAGCTCTGCTGTTCCCGCACTGCCTGGCGCAGGTGGTGGCAGATCTTCTGCCAGGTGGGCGGGCTGGAGGGGGAGGACCCCGAGGAGGCGGCCCGCAGGCTGGGCCAGCCGGCGGCCCTGGTGAGGGCCTTCCGAGAGTTGTGGGCCGAGGTGAGGCAGGATGCCCGCATGTCCGAGAAGGTGAAGCGCGAGGGGTTGTGGGTGCTGCCCGTGCCGCCTGGCGGTGGCCCCCGCCAGGCCTTCCGGCAGCTTCTGCTTGAGCGGCACCGCTACACCCCGGCGGCGGCCGACCAGTTCGAGCAGGAGCTGCGGGAACTGGCCCATCGCCTGAGCAGCCGGGGCCGCTCCCCGGGCCAGATCGTGTGGACGGGCGTGGCGCAGGACCAGCCTCCCGGCCGCAGCCTGGGGGACTGCCGCATGGTTTCCGCCGTGCTGGACTACCTGGTGCCGGAGGACTGGTCGCTGGTGCACCGGGACCGCTCCGAGGAGCTCAAGTGGGCGCGCCTGGTGCGCCTGGCCACCGGTGCCTACTACCAGGGTGCCTGCCTGAGCCAGCCGGACCTGGCTTTCCTGCTGGGGGTATCCGTGGACGCGGTGAGGGCGGCCATGGAGAGGCACCCCAAGGTGATCCTGCCCACCAGGGGGCGCCTG
>JBFMCJ010000598.1 GCA_040754675.1 Bacillota bacterium | reverse complement strand
TCAATCGGTTGCGCCGACAGTCCGGACGGCCGGGTTTCAGCAGGTGGCCGGGTCGGATTCCGCCACGCCGGCAGTCTGCATCAAGAGGGCCTGGGACTTGATGCTCAGTTCCACCTCCATCGGCCGGCCGGAACGGCGGTCCATGTAGACGGTGACCAGCACGCTGCGCAGGGCCGGATCTCCGTCCAGGATCGACCTGCGCAATTCCAATTCCCTCTCTACCGCCAGCTTGATCTCATCCACCCTAGACATGGTTGTGCCTGCAGCGCGGCCCGATGTGTGCTATGCTCTCGTCGGTTCCGATGTGGCCGATCCGGCGCGTGGCCGCGGGGTCCTCGGTGGCCCTGCCGGGCTCCGACCGGCGCGGGGCGGCGGAGGGCCGTATCTCAGGATCGCCAGCTCGGCCTCCACCAGGGTCTCCAGGTCCGGGTAGTCGACCACCATCGGGGCCGTCCGCACACGATGGTAGCCGTCGCCTCCTTTGTTGCCCCAATGCTCCCATATCTCGCGCCAGGAGAAGCCACGGCTGCGAGCGTCCGCGACCTCGGCCTCATAGTCCAAAACGAGCCAGTCGAACGCCGTGTGGACCGGATGGAAGCTGATCTCCGGTCGGGACGGGTCGTAGACCCAGAGCAGGGCCGGCCGAAAGCCCCCGAGATCGGGGTCGAGGGTTGCCTCGCGCATGATCTCAAACCTCATAGCGCCAGCCGCCCTCCGGGTACCGCTTGGCTTGGGGGTCCGACTTCACTATCTCGCACCAGCGCCTGAGGACGTCCGCGTCGGCCGGCCGCCAGATGGGCTCCACCACGAGGGTATAGCCATCGGCAGTCACTATCCTCACCTCCCCGTCATCGCCGGCCTCGACCGAGTCGACGGGGTGGCTGTGGACCCGCTCGTCGTAGCCCGTCCATGTGTACTCGACCAGCCCGCCCTCCACTTTGAGGTAGTCCACCGGCCAGGGCGGCAGCAGCTCCCGCCCGCCCTCGCGGACCGCCAAGGTGGCACCGCCCTTGAACGTCCGCTCCAACTGCTCCATCGCTTTCACTTGACCACCTCCTCGACGTCCCGTCCGTTGATCCGCGTGATCCCGTGGCTCCGGAGGAGATCGAGCACCCGATTCCTCTCCTGGGAGCTGCCGGTGTTGATCCGGATCAGGTTGTCCACCAGGCTCACGCCGTTCTTGATGATAGCCTCGTTCGAGCCGTGGCGGGCGGCTCGCTTCCACTCCTCGACGCTGACGTTTCGGCGCCTCTTCGTCGCAGGATCCGACCGCCCGTACATGTCCCCGTCGTAGGAAATCAGATCAGTCCGCAGCAGCAGTTTCGGGTCGAAGACCAAATGCTCGTGGGTGCTGTGCGAGAGTTGCTTGATCCGTGTGAAGACGTAGCTGGCCCCGCCGGTTCTCATGTCCTCCTCCGGGCTCATTCCCTCGCCCCGGAAAACCCCGATCCTGATCCGTTCCTCGGTGTTGCTCAGCCAGCCATTCCCCGCCAGGACCCTCTCCAGAAACTGCGAGACCGTTACGCCCGAGAGGGAGTGCGTCAGACCATAGTCTCGCATCTCCCGCTTCAGGTCCGCCTCGGTCATGTCGAAGCGCCTCCAGTAGGGCCTGCCCGCCGGGGAGTCCGCTTTCGCTCCGGACGACGGATTCCAGCCCGAGTCGAACTGCGGCTCGGGCCTGTAGGCCTTCAGCCTCGTGACGTCCTCGACGCCGAGCTTGGCAGCAAAGAAGTCACGCAGGACCCCAAGCTTGCCCCTGGTGGTCGGCTCCGTTTCGGCCCGCCGGAGGGCCTCCTGCCAATCCGCGTCATCCTCCAGCCTCATAGCATGCGCCTGCTTCTGCAGGTAGACCATCTCCAGATCGTCCCTCGTCGCGAGGCGAACGTCGAGCCCGAGCCGCCTGAACTGGTCGAGGGCATCGGCGATCTCGGCCGCGGTGCCGCCGTAGTTGTCCCGATAGATGGTCAGCCGGCCCATCTTCGAGTAGCGGTTGTCGTCGCCGTGCTGGATGTAGACCCCCGTCATCCCGCCGCCGAGGTCGACCGTGTAGGCGATCTGGCCATGGAGCTGCTGCCTCGCGTTGGTGGCCACGATCTCGCCCGCCTGCAGCGTCCGCTCGTACTGCCATGGCCGATCCCGCGTGGCGACCACCCCGGCCGCCGCGCCCCCGGCCGCCGGCCGCACTGGGAGCTGATACTGCGACCACTCAACCTGTCCGACCCAGGCCTGGTGGTTCGCCTTGCACCAGTCGGCCAGCTCCTGCGCGGAGCCGGCCGAGACCTCCAGGGCGCTGCGCCCCGTGATCTTCTCGACCATGGAGGCATAGTGCTTCAGCATCTCGAAGTCGGGATCGCCGGCGACCTTCTTCGAGACGGG
>JBFMCJ010000597.1 GCA_040754675.1 Bacillota bacterium | reverse complement strand
CGTTCGCGGCTAGCGGAGTTGGGTGTAGGCTGCGTTAGACTGGCCCAGGGCCGGGATGGGACAGACGAAACGTCCCGCTCGTTCATTGGCCCGTGGGGGTCGCTCCCGGCCGTCGATTCGCTGAGCTTGGCTTATGAAAGAATGAGAGATGTTCAGCGTCGTGCAGTCGAAGCCATGGTTCAGTACCAGGAGCGGGTCGATGAAGCCTGTTGGAATGCATATGGGGTGTCGGTAGCGGACCGGGCCGTGCTCGAGAGCGTGCCGAGCAGCAGCTACGAAGATCAAGCTACCGAAACAGGAGAAGAACCTGCAGAGCCAGCGAACGCGGGCGAGATTCCTACGAAGCATGAATGGGTCGCCGGACTGCTCTCGTATGCCTTGGGCTGCGCAGTGGGACGTTGGGACGTGCGCGTGGGGCGCGACACGCGTTTGGCCCCGATACTGCCCGATCCGTTTGACCCGCTACCGGTGTGCCCGCCGGGGATGCTGGTGGGGCCGGACGGGCTGCCGGCCAAGCCGGGGGGCATTGTTAGCGAAGAGTGGTTGCGTGCGCGGCCGGGTGCTATTCATCTGCCCCCTGAGGGGGTGGTGAAGAGGCCAACGATCAGCGATGACGAGTATCCAATCCGCATTGCGTGGAATGGCATCCTGGTGGACGAGGAGGGGCACCGGGATGACATAGTCGCGCGTGTACGCGAAGTGCTCGAGTACCTTTGGGGGGACCGTGCGCACGCCATAGAGCGGGAGGCGTGCGAGATCCTGGGTGTGGGCGACCTGAGGGAGTTCTTCCGCAGTCCCCGGGGGTTCTTCGATTTCCACATCAAGCGGTATTCCCGGAGCCGGCGGAAGGCGCCCATCTACTGGTATCTGTGTAGCAGGAACCGGCGGTACGGGGTCTGGCTCTACTATCATCGCCTGAGCCGGGACACGCTGTTCACCGTGCTGCATGATTACGTACAGCCGCGCCTCGACCGGGAGGAACAGTCACTTGAGGCCCTGATGATGCAGGCTAACGGTGGGCAGCGGGGCGGTGCAGCAAGTCGTTCTCTCCTGCGCAAGATCGACGAGCAGCGTGCTCTGTGCGAGGAGATCGGGGAGTTCCGTGACCGCCTGGTGGAGGTCCTGCGTCTCAAGGCGGAGGCGGCTTCGGGCTTGAAAGAGGTGGGGTACGAACCAGACCTGCACGACGGGGTATTGATCAATATCGCTCCTTTGCGGAAGCTTGTACCGTGGAGCGAGGCAAAGCGGACCTGGGAAGAGCTGGCTGCCGGTCGTTACGATTGGTCAACCATGGCCCGGCGGCTGTGGCCGGTTCGTTCGGCGACGGGCGCCGCATCGGTCAGCATCGACAGTGGGCGGGGGGCAGATGAATCGGAGCTGGAGCGGAGGGTGCTCCACGTGCTTCCCCCTGGGACTGCGCGATCCCGGACCGAGTTGCAGGAACTGACCGGGCTTGACAGTGGCGGACTGTCGCGGGTCCTGCGGGGCTTGACCGCCAGAGGAGTTGTGGGTACGGTGGGTAGGGGACGTGGTACACGTTACCTGCGGCAGTGATCGGGCTGGAGGAGACGAGAACATGGGCCGGGTAAGCGACCACGTGCGGAAGGTGATCGAGGAGAGGGTACGGCGGGCGGGGTTGACGGTGTGGTACGACCGGACCGGCACCTTCCGCGAGCTTGCCGAAACGTTACGTTGGCCCGGCCTGACCGTCCTTGCCTGGCAGGACTCCTGGCTGCGTCTGAGGCACGAAGCTGATCGCTGGTTGCTGGCCAACGCCCGGGACCTGGTCGGGGGGCAAAAGACGCTGCTCGTATATGTTCCCCGGGAGCGTCCGAGGGAGTACGACGATCTGTTGCTGCCGCTCTGGAAGGCAGGCTGTCGGTTCGGTGACGGGCCCGGCGAAGACCTGGCCGGGCTTGCGCGCGAGCCCCTCAGGGGGGTCCTCCCCGAGACGGAGATCAGGACGCTCCTTGAGAACCCTACCGTCACGCTGGCCGACCTCGACGCGGCTGCAGAAAGGCGCAGTGACGGTGGGTTGGTGGCGGTGATCTTCGGTGATGTCGGTCCGCACGAAGTGGCCGCGCGATTCCTGCTTGACGACGGTGCCTTGCAGGCAGTGATCGACCGGGAGGCCCTGGACGACATGCGCAGGTATGTCCGCGAACACTTCGGACTCGACGTGCCTGCCGCCGACGCCTTTGGCCTGAGACAGGCACTCGCGCGGTACGTCTTGCTGGGGGAGTTGCTGTACGATCTTGGCGAACACTCCGGACGAATCCGCGGAGCCCTGGGAAAGGTGCCCGTTCCGGAGCGTCCCCAGGACCTTGAGGCCTGTCGGACCGTCTGTCACTACATGCGGGACACCGGTTCTCTCGCC
>JBFMCJ010000596.1 GCA_040754675.1 Bacillota bacterium | reverse complement strand
TTGGCCAGCACCCGCTTCTTGTCCTCGGGGAGCATCCCCGCGTGGACGCCGTCCACGACCAGTTCCCGGCCGATGGCTGACGCCACCCGCTCGTTGTCGCCGGTCAGCATCACCACCTGCTGGATGCCAAGCCGCTTCAACCCCCGAACGGCTGCCGAAGCCTCCGGCCTGACGCGGTCCGCCACGCCGATGAGCCCCACGGGCCCCGAGCCGTTGATGCTCACCACCATGGCGGTCTGGCCTGTGCCCTCCAGCTCGCGAAGCGCTTGGGCCAGCCGGCCCTCCGGCGCGCGGCCCATCTCGGAGAACCAGGCAGGACTTCCGACCACCACCCGGTCCCCCTCAACCACCGCCTCCACCCCGCGCCCGGGGTGAATCTTGCTGCGTTCGGGGGCGGCCGGTGACAGCCCTCGCCGGCGGGCTTCCTCGATGATGGCCCAGGCGATCGGATGTTCACTGCCTTGCTCGGCCGCGGCGGCCGCCAGGAGCACCTGTTCCTCTCTCTGCCCCTCGGCCGGGAAGACGGCGGTGAGCTGCGGCCGGCCGACGGTCAGCGTGCCCGTCTTGTCGAACGCCACCACCTGCACCCCGGCAAGCTGTTCGACGTAAAGGGCACCCTTGAACAGCACCCCGTTGCGGGCGCCCTTGGCGATGGCGCACAGCATCGCAGGCATCGTAGAGAGCACGACGGCGCATGGCGAAGCGACGACCATCACCGTCATCGCCCGGTACAGCGCCTCGGAGAAGCTCCAGCCAAAAAGCCCCGTCCCGGCCGCGACGACCCCGAGCGTTCCCGCCACCACGGCGGCCGAGTAGACCTGCTCGAAGCGTTCGATGAAGAGCTGGGTGGGCGCCTTGCGTTCCTGCGCTTCGGCTACGAGCTGGATGATGCGCGCCAGGGTGCTCTGGCCGGCGGTGCGATCCACCTCGATCCACAGAGCGCCTTCGCGGTTTACGCTGCCGGCGAAGACGCGCTGGCCCGCAGCCCGCTGCTGCGGGACGCTCTCCCCGGTGATGGCGGAGCTGTCCACCGCGGACTCGCCCCGCACCACAACCCCGTCGGCGGGAATCTGTTCACCCGGCAGCACCAGCACCAGATCGCCCACGGCGAGTTCTTCCGCCAGCACCATCTCCGGCTCGGCCGCGTCGTCCACGCTCGCAACCCGCCTGGCCCGGGTGGGCCTCAGTTGCACCAGCGCCTCGATGGCTTTCCGGGTGCGGCCGATGGCGTATTCTTCCAGCGCGTTGCTCAGGGCGAAGATGAAGATGAGGATGGCTCCGTCCTGTGCCCGCCCGATGGCGGCCGCACCCAGCGCGGCGGCGACCATCAAGAAGTCGATGTCGATCCGCCCGCGCCGCAGCGAGGCGAGCCCGGCCCTGGCGGACTGGTAGCCGCCCACGGCGTAAGCGAGGAGGTACGCGGCCAACGCTGGGAGGCCGGGGGCAAGCAGCATGAGGTTTACGGAGGCCGCGGGCAGAGGCTGGCGGGATTCCAACCACCAGCCCACGAGCACCAGGATTCCGGTGACAGCGGGGGCGGCCAGCGGGCGAAAGCGGGTCACGACTCCTTCTGAAGCGACCACCGAGGCCATGAGGTACTCCTTTCACAGCCTTCAAAGGCCGTACGGGGCCACGAGCGGCGGCACCGTTCGTTGACCAGGAAAAGCAGTAGGAGTAACTGGCAAAGGAAAATGAATCTCTCTTGGGATTGTATATCGTCTATCGAGAACCGCTGTCAAGAGCAAACCCAGTCGGCTGCGCTCGTGGACGCATCACCCGGCCCGCGGAATGGACGATTGGTCCCGCGCGGCACACTACCCGAGGCGCACAGAGTTCTGGCAGGTGGAGGGCCTTGAAGGATCTCGCCGCTTCCCTCGGTCTGGCCGGACGGACGCTCTACTTCTACGTGCTGCTCCTCGTCGTCGTGCGCATCATGGGCAAGCGCGAGATCGGCACGCTGTCTCCGTGGGACCTGGTGCTCACCATCATGCTCGCGGAGCTTGCGGCGCTACCCATCGAGAACACGCAGGTCGGCCTGCTGCAGGGTGCCGTTCCCATCCTGACGCTTCTGGTCACGCAGCTCCTCATATCGTGGCTCACGCTGAAGAGCACCACGGCGCGCAACGTCATCGCGGGCACGCCCAGCATCGTCATCAAGGACGGCCGCATCATCGAGCAGGAACTGCGGCGGCTGCGCTACGGGGTGGACGACCTGATGGAGCAGCTCCGCCAGAAGAACATCCCCAACATCAACGACGTCGAGGTGGCCGTTCTGGAGACCAACGGGCAGCTGAGTGTCATCCCCAAGTCCCAAAAGCGGCCGGTGTGCCCGGAGGACCTGGGCATCCGTACTTCTTATGAGGGGCTGCCCATCCCGCTCGTC
>JBFMCJ010000595.1 GCA_040754675.1 Bacillota bacterium | reverse complement strand
GTTGGCCCCCTGCGTGGCGCTCTTGCTCGCACCGGCGGTCCCCGTTGCCGCGGCGGGCACCGGGGAGGCGGCGGCTCCGGCGGCGGAGACGTGGAGGGTCGAGGTGGCCGACGGGGGAAGCGCCAGCGTGCAGCCGCCGGAGGTGCGGGTGGAAGGCGGCCTCACCTTCTACTACCGGGACATCCGCGTCACGGCCGACCGGGCCATTTACGACGACCGGGAGCGAATCGCCCGCTTTTTCGGATCGGTGCGGGCCCAGCGCCCGGGCGAGACCGTCGAGGGCGACGCCATGATCGTGAGGCTAAAGACGGGCGAACTGAGCGTGGAGCCCGCTCTGGCGCGCCTGGAGGCGCAAGGCGTGCAAGGCCCGGTCTTCCTGCAGGCCGATCGCCTGGGTGGCACCCGGGATCGGATCGAGGCGAAAGGGGCGACGTTGACCACCTGCCCCCTACCCGTCGACCACGCGCATTACCGCATCACGGTGAGCCACCTCGAGGTACGGCCAGGCGAAGAGGTCAAGGCCTACAACGCCGTCTTCTGGGAGAGCGGCGTGCCCATCTTCTACTGGCCACTCCTGCGCTTCTCGCTGAAGAACCCCCGGGCGGGGCGCTTCCTGCCGCCCGAGGTGGGCTACGGGGAGCGGGAGGGCCTCTTCGTCAAGACCCGCTTCCCGTACATGGGGCCCGGATCGGCTTACGGCTACGTGAACGTCAACTACTTCGAGCGCCTGGGGCCAGGCCTTGGCCTTTACCAGGCGCTTTACGACGATGGCGCAAGCTACGCGGCTGTCTTCCTGGACGGGACGCTGCGAGGTCCGGATGGCTTCCCGGCGGATCTCAGCGCGGGCGCCGAAGGGCAGCTTTCGGCCGGGGGCGGCACCGTCTCGGGCCGGCTCACCCTGAGCCGCCGGGAGTCGGGCGGGGAACTGCGCTACCTGGCGCAGGGACAGGCGGGCGGCAGCCTTCCCGACTGGGGCTTCTCGCTCTCGTCGTTTCTCCAGGGGTATGGTGCCGTCGAGGGCGGTGGCCCGCCGGTCGGGGCCACCACGGGCGAGGTGAAGCTCGGGCCGCCGGCTCAGGGCCCCCTGCGCCTCGAGGCCGGGGGGCGCTGGGACCTTGCCAACCTGCCCGGGCAACCGCTCCGCAATATGTGGGACCTCTTTGCGCGGCTTGCGTGGCGCGTCGGGGAAGGGGAGGCGGCCGTACGGTTCTCAAGGCTCACCCACCCGGCGCTCTTCACCAACCCGGCCGCTTCTGTCGTGTGGAACAGCGTCTCGGCCCTTCCGGAACTGACGCTGACGTACCCGCTGGCAAGGCTCAACGGCCTCGTTCCGGCCCGCCTCGAGCTCGACGCCGGCGCCGGCCGCTTCACCGAGCAGAAGGCCTCGGGCGGTGTGGTGTCGGACTCCCGGGTATCGGCAGGCTTGCGGCTTTCGGCCGGGCCGGTGCGGTGGAAGTCCTGGCAGCTGGAAGGCTCCGGGTCCATCTGGGGCGCCACGTACGAGGGCGGATCCCGCCAGCGTGTGGCACGGGCCTCCGTCTCCGCCCGGTGGCAGCTCGCCCGGTCGTTTTCGGTACGGGGCGGCTACCAGCTTGAGGCGCCCGCGGGCTTGTCGCCCTTCGAGTTCGACACAGCGACCTACGCGGAGAAGTTCACGGCGCAGGCCACTGCGGGCGAGGGCGGGCCGGTGGTGGTGGCGGTGGGTTCCACGTACGACGTGGCAACGGGGCGCTGGACGTTGCTTTCGGGATCGGCGCAGGCGCGGGCAGGCAGCTTCGAGGGGCGGCTCACCGCGGCGTACGACATGGATTCCCAGGACTGGAAGGGCGTGGTGGGGCAGCTTGCGTGGCGCTCCGAGGGAGCGAGGCTCGAGGCGGCGGGCCGCTTCGACCCGAACGGGGCAGGGTGGGAGCAGGTCGGCGCGAGCGTGCGCTGGCAGCTTCCGGGCCGGATCGCGCTGCAGCTCGGGGCGCTCTACGCGCCGCCGGCGCGGACGGTCGAACGGGCCGACGTGAGCCTGGCATGGCGGGTTCTGCCGGAGTGGGTGGTCTCGATGGATGGATCGTGGGACACGCGGCTCGGAGGGCTTCTGGGCAGTTCGGTGGGGGTCGCGCTCGACCAGGACTGCCGCGCCGTGGGGCTGCGGTTTGACCCGGTGGAGGGCCGCGTGGCGCTGACGTACCAGATCAAGGCGTTCCCGCAAAGCGCCATCACCGTCGGGGCGGCCCGGCCCGGAAGCCTGGCAGAGGAGCAGCGATGGCAACAGGTCCTGGAGAGCCTGGAACGCCCGCTCGGCCCGTGAAGCCGCGGGAAGGGCGCCTTCGCCGCCGCAGGGCCTGGTGGACGGCGGCCCTCGTCGCGGCCCTGGCTGCGGCGGCCGGCGC
>JBFMCJ010000594.1 GCA_040754675.1 Bacillota bacterium | reverse complement strand
GGGGCGGGGGCGGGTGTGTTCGCCGCCCCGTCCAGCGCCTCTTCGACCAGATGAAGGGCCGCCTCGGTGTCGCTTCCCGTCGCGAAGCGATGCCCACGGCCCTCCAGCTCGGCGCGAAGCTCCCGGTGGTTGTAGATCTCGCCGTTGGCGACCACCCAGGTTACCCCGGATTCGTCCCGCAGGGGTTGCCAGCCCTGTTCGAGGTCCACGATGGAAAGCCGGGCATGGCCGAGCACGGCCCGGGGGCCTTTCTCGGGTCGCTCCAAGAAGCGCTGGCCGTCCGGCCCCCGGTACGCCGTGAGGGCGATCATCCGGCGCACCCGTTCTGCGGCCGGCCTGCCGACGCCACCGGCGATGCCGCACACGGCTATCGGTCCCCCCGGCCGGCCGCGGCGGCCCGGCGGGTGGGGCCGGCCGGGTGCGGCGCTGCCGCCGCCCGGCGCACCAGGCCGCTCCTGACCGCCTCGTCCAAGATCCGGCGCACCCGCTCCGCTTCGCCGAGCACCCGCTCCGTCTCGGGGTCGACCGCCCGGCACGCGCCCCCGATGATGCGGGTCGTCACCGCCCCCCGGGCCTCCGGATTGCTGCGCAGGTGCGGGGCGTCAACCAGCCCCACCTGGACGGCCCGGGTCAGCGTTGCGGCGTCAGCCCACGGGTCGTCCACCCCGGGTGGGGCGAGTGCGGCGATGGCGTCGAGCAGCACCCGCGCCTCCTCCACCAGCTCCTGGCGGCGCTCCTGCACCCTCGGGTCGGCCGCCATGTCGGGAAGCCCGCTCATCGCGTCCCGGATCGCGCCCCGGGCGATCTTGACGCTCTCCACGATCTCGTCCGGCGTCGCCGCGTGGTCCGCCTCGCAGAACGCGACCACGTGGACGATGTGCGGCCGCAGCGCCATCTGCAGCAGCACCGAGGCCCCCAGGTGCCCTTTTGCCACGAGCAGGTCGGCCGGGTGGCTCGACAGCCCCACCCGGGTCTCCCGGAAGGTGGTGAAGCCCGGCGAGTGCAGACCCTCGATGAGCTCGGCCTTGGCCAGCATCTTGGCCAGATCCATGGCCGGCGACGTGGCGGGCGGCGTGTTGAACATGTACTGGGCCACGTAGTGGCGTACCCCCGCCTTGCGGGCGTTGTACGCCGCCAAAAACGCCATCACCACGGCCACCGTGTCCGGCGCGTCCCGCAGGCTCCAGTGGTGCGACTCATTGGATTCCACCGGGATGCCCCGCCGCGCATGCCAGGCGAACGCCTCCTGCGCCTCCCGGATGGTCTGCTCCAGCGGCCGGCGGCTGCGCCCGTCCAGCACGCTGTACCAGGTGAGCGGCACCGCCGCCCACGCCAGGTTGATGGTGCCGGCGAGCACCTCGGCCATCCGGATGATGTCGCGGGTGCCGCTGTACGCCCGCATCAGCGGGAAGTTGCCCCGCCGGCTCGCCTGGTAGATGCGCCGCAGGTCGTCAGCGCTGCGCACCGGCGCCCCGCCGGCCCCGTCCTGCTCGGGGTCCATCTCCTCGGGGCGGAAGAAGCACTCCTGGCAGTTTTGGTCGGTGGCAAGCGAAATGACGTCCAGCACCTTCGACTCGGCCAGGCGCGCCACGCCTTCGACGGTGGCCTCGAGGTCCGGCAGGCCGAAGTGGTGGCGGATGATGGGATACGGCCGCTGCCACTCGATGCGCTCGGGCAGCGTCTGCGGGTACTCGACCGGCTCGCCCACGCCGACCGCGGCGGCGAACTCACCGCTTGCCCCACGGTACGCGCCCACCCCGCCTCGGGCCGCCGCCTCTCCGGCACCCGCTTCGGTGATCTGGTGCCACAACCGCCGCAGGTAGATGGCCGTCTCCCGGTCGTCCTCGGTACCGTCGAAGACCCGGTGGAACCAGCCCATCTCCCGCGCTTCTCGAGCCACCGGCGGCGTCCCGCCGAACAGGAAGATGCGGCCCTCTGTCAGCCCCTGGGCCTCGAGCCTGGCCCGCAATGCCTCCAGCACACGCCGCCCGGCAGCCGGCGTCAGGCGGTAGCTGAGGCCGACCACCTGCGGCTGGTCGGCGCGAGTGGCCTCCACCACCCGTTCCAGGCCGACCGCCGGCCCCATGAAGCGGACGTCGAAGCCTGCCTCCTTCGCCAGTTCCGAGAATCGATACACACCCGCGACGTGGACGCACTCGCCCACGGCTGCGGTGATCATGCGAATGCGACGCCTCACGGCGACACCTCCTCGGATCCAATCGCTTCCAGCGCCACCCGAACCCTCGTCCGGCAGAGCCGCCGGCCGGATGCTCGCCGTTGGCCTGCGATCACCGGGCCTCGGCTCCGATAGCCTGCGCCGCCGGCAAACCGGCCGTGACCGCGCCGGCCAGTTCCCGGGCGGAGAACTCGCCCAGGCCCATGGACGCAAGCGTGCG
>JBFMCJ010000593.1 GCA_040754675.1 Bacillota bacterium | reverse complement strand
ACAAACCGGCCGTTGCCCTCCTCACGGGCCGTGAGCGTCAGGGTGACGGACCCCCCGGAACCCGCTGCTGCCGGGCTCGCCACGCCGGATACAGCCGAGGCACCCGCACCAGCAGGTCCTTCGCCACCCGCTTGGGCCAGGGCCCGGCCCGACAGGTCGGCAGCGAGCAGCGCGGCCAGCAGGAGGCTCGAAGCCAACCACGGGCGCATGCTCCTACACACCCCCTCCCGCACCGCCGGCGCCCGCACGAGCTGCCGCCAGACGGCGCCGCTCCGAGGCAACACGCTCGCTCTCTTCCACCATCTCCCAGACCGGTAGCACGGGAACGAATCGAAAGAGCACCATCACGAGAAAGGGGATGGCGGCAGTCGCCGCGACGGTGATGGAGATCTCGACCCACGTGGGGGCGTAAAAGGCAACCTCTTCCCCGAGCGGCGGCTGCACCAGCGGCGGCACCACGATCAGGAATCGCTTGAGCCACATGCCCCCGGCCGCCAGCAGGCCCGCCGCCGTGATGCCCGCCGGGTTTCGCGTCAGTGGAAACGCCACCAGCAGGATGGGAACCACAATACCCCCGACTACGACAAGCCAGAAGAGGGGCGAGTAACTACCCGTCAGGAGCGCTTCGATGATGGGCACGGTGTCCCGGGCCGCCACGTACCCTTCGGTCAGCATCTCCGCGAAGGTGAAGTACAGGTACACTGCACCCAGGGCCAGCAGGATGAACCCGAGGTTGCGCAGCTGGACCTCGGTGATGTACCGCTCCAGCCGGTAGGCCTTGCGGTAGACGCCGACCACGACGATCACCAGCGCCACGCCGGCATACAGCGCCGCCACGACGAAGTACGGGCCGTAGATGGTGCTGTGCCAGCCGGGCCGGCTCGTGACGGCAAACGCCCAGGCCAGAACCGAGTGGACGCTGACCGCCAGCGGAATGATCAGCACCGAGACGATGCCGAGGGCGCGATGGAGGCAGGCGCGCTGGTCCGGAAGCCCCTGCCAGCCGGCGGCCAGCCGCTCCACCAAGCGCCGGCGCATCCGGCCGAGGCCGAGCTCCGGCCAGTCACGGCAGGCCGCCAGGTCAGGGATTAGCGGCAGGTAGAGGAACACCGCGGTCGCTGCCAGATAGGTGCTGATCGCCACGACATCCCAGACCAGCGGGGAACTCGCCCGGGGGCTCGCCAGGAACTCCCACACCCGCTCCGGGCGCCCCAGGTGGATGATGGGAAACGCCGCGCCGATGAGGAGGGTGACCAGCGCCACCGCCTCCGCCAGCCTGGTAACGGGCGTCCGCCACCCCGCGCCGATCAGGCGCAAGATGGCAGAGGTCAGCGCGCCGCCGTAGCTGAAACCGATGAAGCTGACGATGTTGGCCTCGTAAAAACCCCAGGGCACGTTGTCGTTCAAACCGGTGACGCCGAGGCCGTGGACGAGCTGGTACGCGTAGGCCACCCCTCCCCAGGCCACCGCCGCGCCGAGAAGCGCAAAGAGGGCCCGGTACCGCCAGCTCGGCCGTCCCATCGGCCGGACGGCGACCCTCAGCAGTTCTTCGATGCCCGTCCCTTCCACGGCCATCTCTTGACGCACCTCTCTGTGTGTTCAAAGTGAGTACTTGTACTCCAGGTCCTGGCCGTGCCCGGCGATGTACCAGACCCGAGGTCGGGTATTCAATTCCTCCTTGAGGCGGAACGCGTCGTTCTCCTTGAGAAAGCGCGACAGCTGCACCGTCTCCCGCCCGTTGGTGGCGAGATCCGCCTCCCAGTCGCCCACGTAGATGGCCTCCATGGTGCACGCCTCGACGCACGCCGGCAGCTTCCCCTCCCGCAGGCGGTGCACGCACAGGACGCACTTGCTCACGGTTCCCTTCTGTTGCGGAACGGGAAACTCGGGACCGCTCTCGCCGTCCAGTTGCGCAGGGTCGACCGGCGGCGGGTCATCCCAGGTGAAGTACCGAGCCCCGTACGGGCAGGCCACCATGCAAAGCCGGCACCCGATGCAGCGGTCCTGGTCGATGAGCACCACGCCGTCCGGGGCGTAAAACGTGGCGCCCACGGGGCATACCTCGTAACACGGGGCGTTTTCGCACTGCATGCAGACGCGCGGAAGGTAGTAGGGGCCGCCGGCAGCATTGGTCAGGGTGTAAACCTTGATCCACTCGACCCCCTCCGGCGTGTGGTGCATGGCCTGGCACGCCTGGGTGCACTTCTTGCAGCCGTCGCACCGCCGCAGATCGATGACCAGGGCCCAGCGCTGCCGCGTAGCCGGAAGTTCGGGCGCGCTTTGCCCTGCCTCGGCGCCGAGACGAATCACCTGCGCTCCACCGAGCCCGGCCAGCACCGAGGCGCCGACCCCTTGCAGGAAGCGCCGCCTCGGGATCCGCCCGCCGGGGTTGACCGCATCC
>JBFMCJ010000592.1 GCA_040754675.1 Bacillota bacterium | reverse complement strand
GCCCTCTGGCCTCCAGGCACCAGCGGAGGTGCGTCGAAGAGCTAACACGCCAGCTCGTGGTCGGGGGCGAGGACAACCTGGCCATCGTGGAGGCATGGACGGCGTGGAAGGGGGCTTTTCTGCCGTGGCCAACCGGGAGCGGGTGCTTGAGTTTCTCCGCCAAGGCTCTGGCCGCTGGTGCGATGATTGCATCTCCGGCAATACGGGCATTGAGCCCCGGCAGCAGGTTCACCAGATATGCCGGACGCTGGCCGACCGGGGTGCCATCAGCCGTATCCAGGGCCCATGTACCGGGTGCGGTAAGATCAAGCTCGTCAGCTGCATCAGGAACGTGGAGCTGGCGCGTCCCGTCGTGTATTTCGAGCACCCAGGCGAGGTGAACACCGAGGACGTTCTGCGGCATGGTCGCGCCAGGGCCGAGCAGTTGGGCCTGCGAGTGGTGGTCGTTCCGACCGACAGCGGGCGAAGCGCCTTGCGGGCAGTCCGAATCTTCAAGGACAGCGGCATACGGCTGATCGTGGTCACCACGCCGCCCTGCACGACGTGGGGCCCTCGCGGGGATCTCCCGAGCGGAATCCCCGACGTGGCCGTCCGCGAAGCCCTGCGAAGCGCGGGCGCCGAGCTCGTTCAGGGCACGATGCCGTTCTCGGGGCTCGGATCCGGCAGACGGCCAGCGATCGCCTGGCAGCAAGACCTGGTTCAGCGTGTCCTCGAGGTTTTCGGCGCGGGGACAAAGATCGCCATCCAGGTAGCCCTGATGGCCGTCGATGCCGGACTGGTGCCGGAGGGCGAAGACGTACTTGCCTTCGGGGGCACCTACAAGGGACTGGACAGCGCTCTGGTGGTCAGGACGTGCTTGAGCTGGCATTTCCTTGATCGCTTCGAGGTGCTGGAAGTGGTGGCGAAGCCCCGCCGGCCGCGGGTGACGCTGCCTGAGTACAACGACCCGCACTGGCGCGGCGACGTGGACGCCTATTACGGCGCCACGGACGTCGGGGCTCTTTTGCGGGGAGAGTAGAAGGCTGGCCCGTCAGCGTTTGCCGAAGCAGGTCTGGCGGAAATCCTGGTGCGACGGCCGAACTCCGTCGGTGGTCTCGAAATTCGCAGATCCTGTAGCTGTCCGAGGGAGGTCCAGAGCATGCTGGTGGAAGTGCACTATTTCGAGCGGCCAGGGCCGGTGAACACTGAGGCGGCGCTGGAGCTTGGTATCAGACGGGCCTGTGTCCTGGGGATCGAACACCTGGTTGTTCCTTCGATCACCGGTCGTTCTGCAGCGCTGGCGGCACAAAGGGCCCAGCGGGCGACGAGCTCATCACCGCTTCGCGTGGTGTGTGTTACCTATCGGGCCGGCGGTGCCTGGAACGTTCAAGGCCCCCCGCCGGGACGGCACTGGCATGAGATTCCGGAACTCAAACAGCAATGGGATCGCTGGCAGGCGCAGGGTTACAAGCACATTGGGCTTGACGAGGCGGTACGGAAGCAGCTGAGCAGGTGGGGCGTCCCGGTCGTCCAGGCCACCGACATCTCCGCGAGCGTGGAATCGTCCATGACCGGCGATTTGGCGGTAAGTACGCCAAAGACGGTCATGAAGGAGACGCTTTTTCTGCTCTGCGCTGGGTTGAAAGTCGCTGTCTTTACGACGATGGCGGCCGCTGATGCCGGGTTGGTTCCCGTCGACCGAGAAGTGGTCGCGTTCGGCGGCACGGAGCAAGGCCTGGACACGGCCGTGGTCATCAAGCCTTCCTACTCGGACTCGGCCTTCGACCCGCGCCACGGGCTGGAGATCCGTGAGATCGTCTGCAAGCCGAGGTCGATGATGGGGCCATCCGGGTATTATCACGACCGAGCCTGGGGGGCCTCCGCCTGAGGGGTGCTCTCCTGGGCCGGCCACAGAGCGTACCGGCACGATGGGCCGGTCACCCGGCGATGAAACCTGACGGCGAGACGGACCAGCAAGCTCCGCCCAGGTGAGGCTGCCGAGGTAGACCGGTATCTCCGGCGGGACAGGCTTGCTGAAGGGCCGTGCAGTCCCAGCGCTCAGCGTGGCCGCCAGAAGTCGGGGTGCAGCAGTGCCAGCACGCTGTACACTTCGAGCCGGCCTACCACCATCAGGAAGCTCAGCACCAGCTTGGCCGCCGGGGTGAGATGCGCGTAGTTTCCTGTCGGGCCGACGCTCCCGAAGCCGGGGCCGATGTTTCCCAGGGACGCGATGGTGGCCGAGGCGGCGCTTGTCACGTCAAGCCCGGTGGCCGCCAGCGTTACGAAGCCGGCAAACCACGTCGCAATGTAGATGATCAGAAACGCTGCGACTTCGTTCACGATGCGTTCCGGCACCGCCTGCCCGCCCAGCCGGAGCAGTTGGACCGATCGGGGGTGCAGTCGCCGCACCGGCTCGCTGCCCAC
>JBFMCJ010000591.1 GCA_040754675.1 Bacillota bacterium | reverse complement strand
ATCACGGCGGGAACCGAGGTAGTCGTAGTTCTCACACATGGCGAACTCGCCGGCCTGGCACAGGTCACACCGGCCGCACGGGATCAGGGGGATGACCACCACACGGTCGCCAGGATTCACCGGCCCGGCGCCCTCTGACACCCGAACCACCTCGCCGGCGAACTCGTGCCCAAGCACGAGGGGCAGCCGGGGTATCTCCGCTCGCTTCATCCGGGGAACGTCCGAGCCGCAGATTCCTGCCGCCCTCACGGCCACCAGCGCTTCCCCCGGCCCCAGCGTCGGCACCGGGACGTTCTCAACCACGATGCGCCCGGGCCCGTGCAACACGGCCGCCTTCATCGTCGGCCCCGTCATCGCAGCCCGGCGCGCTCCGCGAAGACTCGCGCCCTGGCCAGAAGGGCGTCGTAGTCGCCCGTCCGCTCCACATCCAGCAGCAGAGGGCTCCCAACCCCCAGCGCTATGGGGGTGCCGAACTCCAGGGCCCTCACCGCTTCAGTCGGCGTCATCACGCCCAGGATGACGGCTCCTCAGCAGCTCGATGGCACCGGGAGCGCCCGGTACCGTGAACGTTACCTCGATAGTGATAGTGACGCGACGCCCTCCCACAGGCCTGCATATTCTTCGAGCAGGTTCCGGTAAAACGCCGCGAACGGCCGGTAAAGCTCCCTTTTCTCGGGCCGGGGCTCGAAGCGTTCAACGGGGTGGACGAAAGCGCTCACGGCCGCCTCCAGGTCCCGGAACACCCCGATCCCGTAGCCGGCCAGGATGGCCGCGCCGAGCGAGCCCGCCTCCGACCGGTTCAGCCGGGTGTACGGGACGCCCAAGACGTCTGCCTTCAACTGGTTCCACAGAGCGCTCTGCGACCCACCTCCCACCACCCGCACCTCGTGGAAGGCAACGTCGGGGGCGAGCCGCTGCTCGATGTCCAGGTAAATCGAGTACTCGTAGGCCACACTCTCCAGAAGGGCCCGGTAGAGGTGCCCCGTCGAGTGTGACCAGCGCAGTCCGACCCACGCTCCCCGCACATTGGGTTGATTGGGGCAGACGCGACCGCCCAGGTGCGGCACGAAAACCAGCCCATCTGAACCCGGCGGCACGCGTGAGGCGAGGTCGTCCAGCTGCGCGTAGTCGAGGCCCATCCCGCCGCAGGACGAGCCGCCGGCGGGCAGCGCCCGCAGCATGTCGCGCAGCCAGCGAAGGTTGAGCCCGCCACCGTTGATGTAGCCCAGTGCGTACCAGAGGCCTGGGGCCGGGAGGCGGCCCGTCACCAGCGTCTTGTGGGCCACGTCCGGGGAGAAGCCGGGCACGCACAGCGCAAAGGACGAAGCCGTGCCCGCGGCATCGTATCCGATGCCCGGCCGAATGACCCCGGCTCCAAGCATGGCCGCCGACTGATCCCCGGCTCCCGCCACGATGGGAATCCCCGAAACGAGCCCGACGCGCGCGGCCGCCTCACGGGAGAGGCGGCCCACCACGTCGGACGGCTCGACAATTCGGGGCAGCTTCTCCATGGGAATCTCGAAGTGCGAACAGAGCTCTTCCGACCACGCCTGCGCCCGAATGTCGGCGAGGCACGAGAAGTGGAGGTAGGTGGGGTCGATGAAGGCCTGGTCCCCCGTCAAATCGGCGAGGCGTCCTGCGACATAGGCGGCCGGCATGACGAACTTGTGGATCCGCCGGAAGATCTCCGGATACTCGTGCTTCCACCACAGCATCTTGGGCCCGTGGGAGTAAGTCGGCGGCCCCCCGCTTGCCGCGATGATGCTGTCGGCCCGCCGGCGCATGACCGCCACGTAAGGGTCACACCGCGTGTCGAGCCACGAATCGTACGGGGTGACCGGGTTCCAGTCGGCGTCGACGCTGGCGACGCCGGCCATCTGCCCGGTGATGGCGATACCCGCCACACGCGCAGGGTCTACCCCTGCCTGCCGCACGCACTCACCGAGCACCCGCTCGGCAGCGGCCGCCATCTCGTCGGGGTCCTGCTCAACCCAGCCCGGCCCCCGCTGATTGATGCGGGAGGGCTCGCTGGCCTCGGCCAGCACCGCTCCATCGTCGCTTATCAGCGTGGCCTTGGTGTTGGTCGTCCCCACATCGATGCCGCACAGGTAAGCAGCCGGCATCTCCCTCCGTCAGCCCCCTCCCCCGTGCCATGCCTTCCGCTTCACGACCTCCGGTTTGCCGTTGCGGTGCACGACGATGAGGGAGAAGCCGGTGCGGGCCACTGTGTCGTAGTCATGGCCGGCGTCGGCGGGAAACGCGAAGAACAGGACGAAGGGCTCGGCCAGGTCTGCGTTGACGGTCCGGTGCCCCCATCCAGGCGGGACGTACGCCACGCTTCCCGCCTCCATGGGAACGGCCCGTGCTTCTCCCTGTTCGGACTGCATGATGAGAAAGCCGCGGCCCCGG
>JBFMCJ010000590.1 GCA_040754675.1 Bacillota bacterium | reverse complement strand
CTGGTGGCCGCAGCGGCCACGGGACGCAGCGGCCGCCGGGCAAACGTCCAACTGCCGGGGGGACGGCTCACCATCGAGTGGGGCGAGGACGGGCGCATCTGGATGACCGGGCCGGCGGAGCTGGTGGTTCAGGGCGTGCTCCCGTGGGACTGGGTGAAAGGGGTTGGCTCCCGGTGAAGCTTGCTTCCCGCATCGAGAAGCTCCCGCCATACCTGTTCGCGGAGATCGACCGGCGCATCGGTCGGGCGAAGGCTGCCGGAGTCGACGTCATCAACCTGGGCATCGGTGACCCCGACGAGCCCACCCCCGCACCCATCGTGGAGGCGCTGCGGCATAGTGCGGGACGCGCCGAACATCACCGGTACCCACCTTACCAGGGGCTCCGGTCTTACCGGGAGGCGGTGGCTCGGTTCTTTGGCCGGCGCTTCGGCGTGCAACTGGACCCCGATCGGGAGGTGCTGGCGCTCATCGGTTCCAAGGAAGGGCTGGCTCACCTGGCGTGGGCCACCATGGAGCCGGGCGCTGTGGCGCTGGTGCCCGACCCGGGCTACCCCGTGTACGCGACGGCAGTGGCTCTGGCCGGCGGGGAAGCGTTCAGCGTGCCGCTGCGCCCGGAGCGCGGCTTCCTGCCGGACCTGGATGCGGTACCGGGGGAGGTTGTGCGGAGGGCCCGGCTCTTGTTCATCAACTACCCCAACAACCCCACGGGAGCGGTGGCGGGGCTCGAGTTCTTCGAGAGGGTCGTCAACTGGGCCAAGGCCCACGACGTGTTGGTTTGTCACGACGCCGCGTACAGCGAGCTCACGTTCGACAACCGCCGGGCCCCGAGCATCCTGCAAGTCCCCGGGGCGCGGGACGTCACCATCGAGTTCCACTCGCTGTCGAAGAGCTTCAACATGACCGGCTGGCGGATCGGGTGGGCGTGCGGGAGCGCTGCCGCGATCGATGCGCTGGCCCGCCTGAAGACGCACCTGGACTCGGGTGTGTTCGGGGCGATCCAGGAGGCGGCCACTGAGGCCCTCGACACGCAGGCGGCATTCACGCAGGGAATGCGGGGCCTTTACCAGAGCCGGCGGGACCGGGTCGTGGCCGCGCTCAGGGAGATGGGCTGGAAGATCGAGCCGCCCGGGGGTGCCATTTACGTATGGGTGCCGCTCCCGCCGGGGTGGGATTCGATGAGCTTCGCCGCCGAACTCCTCGACCGCACCGGCGTGGTGGTGACGCCGGGCATCGGGTACGGGCAGCAGGGCGAGGGGTTTGTGCGCATCTCGTTGACGGTGCCCGACCGGCGCCTGGACGAGGCCCTTGGCCGCTGGAAGGCGCAGGGGTTGGCCTTCGAGCCCCGGCGATGAAACAGGCCGGATACCTTGACGCGCCTTTGACCCTGTGGCTATACTCATGCCAAATTCCGGTGCCCTGCAGGCAGTGTTGAGGCGAGCAGAGCGCCAGGCGAGACGAGTTGAGAAAAGCGAAGCCAGGAGAGGGAAGGGCATCGGTTCTCGTCTCTTTCCCTCCTCGCCTTTCCTTGCTTGCCCAGACGGCTGCAGGGGCGCCTTCTGGTGGGGAGGCCCTCTTTGCAGCGCTTTCCGGGTCGGTCGGCGTTCGTTGACCATTTCGGCTCCCTCGGAGCCGGGGCAGTCTTCGCTCCCTTTCTGGCGGACGGGCTGACGCCTGTCGCGGCCCTTCTGAGGCTGGGGCCAAATCCGCTCGGCCGCTTCCTCCTCGAGAGCGTGGAGCAGGGCGAGCGGTTGGGCCGCTGGTCGTTCGTGGGGGCGGGCGCAAGCGAACTGGTGGCGTTCGACGGCCAGTATGGCCTGGTCTTCCGCGCGCACCCCCGGGACGGGGTAATCTACGAGGCTGACCGCTGGGCAAGCCGCGATCCCTTGAGCGAGCTGCGCGAGCGGCTGCGCCCCTGGAGAGTCCCGACCGAGGTGGTCAAGGCGAGCCTCGACGGCGCGCCGCGGGCCGCACGGGAACTGCCCCCGTTTTTCGGCGGGGCCGTGGGGTTTCTCGGGTACGATGTGGTGCGCACCATCGAACGTCTCGGGACGGTCCGGCCCGACCCCGTCGGCACGTGGGAGGCCGGGTACCTCCTGGCCGACACCGTGGTGGTCTTCGACCACCTGCGCCGCATGGGATACGTGGTGGCCCTGGCACGGTGGGACCCTGTCGGGGGCGACCCTGGCGCCGCATACGCCGAGGCCAGTGAGCGGGTGGCCCGGGTGTGGGAGAGGCTACACGGCCCGGGCGGGGCCGACGGGGTGTGGGCGCTCTCCGCGGCCGTTGAAGTTCCTGCCGCGCCGGTGCGTGACCCGGGCGGCGCGGCGGTCGAGGACGAGGCGTTCGAGCAGGCCGTGCGGCGGGCCCGCCGCTACATCGAGGCAGGCGACATCTTCCAGGTCGTGCTTTCCC
>JBFMCJ010000589.1 GCA_040754675.1 Bacillota bacterium | reverse complement strand
GCCGGCGCTGCAGGAGTCCATCCGGCTGAGAAACCCCTACGTGGACGCGCTCAGCTACCTTCAGGTGTTGTTCCTGCGCCGCCGCCGGGCAAGCCCCGGCGAGGAGGACCGCTTCGGCATCCTGGTGACCATCAGCGGAGTGGCGGCGGGGCTCCGCAACACCGGGTAGCGGGAGCCGGCAGGCGGGCGGCGGCAGGAGCCCGTCACCCCCCGGCGAAGCTGTGATCGTAAGCGTTCTCATAATGGCGAGGGAGAGGCCGTGAAGGTTCGGGCGGCTGTCCTGCACGAACTCGGCGAACCCTTGGTCGTTGAGGACCTGGACCTGGCGGAACCCGGCCCGGGCGAGGTGCTGGTACGCGTGGCCGCTGCCGGTGTCTGCCACAGCGACCTGCACGTGCTCACCGGCGACCTGCCGCAGCCGCTGCCCGTCGTGCCGGGCCACGAAGCCGCCGGGGTGGTGGAGGCGGTGGGGCCGGGCGTCACCCACGTGCAGGTGGGCGATCACGTGGTGACCTCCTGGATCCCGGCGTGCGGGTCGTGCCACTTTTGCCGCGCGGGTCGCCCCGAGCTTTGCGACGAGGCAAGCGCCCTCTCCGTGGCGGGCACGTTACGGGACGGCACGACTCGCTTCGAAAAGGACGGCCAGGCGGTTCACCACTTCATCGAGGTCTCGGCTTCTCGGAGCGCATCGTGGTGCCGGCCAGCGGCGTCATCTCGGTTCCACGCGAGCTGCCTCTCGACAGGGCCGCGCTGCTCGGCTGCGCCGTCACCACCGGCGCGGGCGCGGTCTGGAACACGGCGCGGGTCCGCCCCGGGGAGAGCGTGGCGGTCATCGGGTGCGGCGGGGTGGGCCTCAACGTGGTGCAGGCGGCCGCCCTGTCGGGCGCCTGGCCCGTCATCGCGGTGGACGTGGTGCCCGAGAAGCTGGCGCTTGCCCGCCGGCTCGGCGCCTCGCACGCCGTCAATGCGGCCGAGCACGACGTGGTGACCGCCATCGTCGACCTGACGGACGGGCTGGGTGCGGACTATGCGTTCGAGGTGATCGGGCGGCCTGAAACCATCGTCGAGGCGTTCGGCGCGGTGCGAAAGGGCGGCATGGCCGTGGTGGTGGGGGTGGCGCCGCCCAACGCGGAGGTCGCCATCAACGCGTTCGCTCTACCCTCGACGGAGAAGGTGCTGACGGGCACCTGGTACGGCCGTTCCAACCCCCACGTGGACATTCCGCGCCTTGCGGCACTGTACCTGGCCGGGCGCTTCAAGCTCGCCGAACTCATTTCGCATCGCTACCGTCTTGACGAGATCAACACCGCGTTCAGCGATCTGCGTGCCGGCCATGTTGCACGGGGCGTGGTTGAGTTCGAGAAGACGGCATGAAGGAGAGACCCCGTAAGGTCCGGGCTCGTGCGAGAGCAGCTTCGGGAGAGGGGTTGGTGTTCTTCGGATGCCGCTTTTCCGGGACGCTTCGCACCTCTACGAACTTCTGGGCGGCTTCTTCGCCTCCCAGACGGACACCGCCGAAGCCGAGTACATCGGCAAGCAGAACTTCGTGGTCCAGTTCATCTACCACGAGCCGGACGCGCTCATCACCATCGGCCCTGCAGGCAGCCTCAGCCTCGGCTCGGGCCGGCCGGCCCCGGGGGCAGGCGGGCGGTTCGAGGCGGGGCAGGGGGCATCCGGGCGGTTCCTCGAGATCGCGTTCGGCGAGGTGAGCGTGCAGCCGGAGCTGACCTTCGAGATGAAGGCCGAGGTGGCGCACCGGTTCTGGCTGGGCAAGGTCAATCTGCCCACGGCGCTCGCCCGCCAGCAGATCAAGGCCAGGGGTCCGCTCTCCAAGGCGCTCAAGCTGTTGCCGACGCTTCAGAAGCTCTTTCCCCGCTACGAGCAGTTCCTGAAGGACCGCGGAGCCGCCGAACTCATCCCGGCTTGAGGTGAAAGACGTGCGCACCGAGCTATTCATCGGCGGGCAGTGGGAGGGTGCGGCGGACGGCGGGCGGCTTGCGGTGATCGACCCGGCCACCGAAGAGGTCGTCGCGGAGGTCGCCTGCGCGGGGCCCAAAGACGTCGAGCGCGCGGTGCAGGCCGCCTCCGCCGCCTTCGAGGACCGCCGCTGGACGGCCATCGACCCGCTGGAACGTGCCCGCATCCTCGCTCATGTCGCCCGCGGCATCCGGGAGCGCCAGGCGGAACTCGCCGAACTCATCACCCGGGAGAACGGGATGCCCATCAACTTCTCCACGTTCAGCGAGGTGCCGATGGCCGCCGACGTGTTTGACTACTTCGCGGGCGTGGTGGCGCAGATCGCGGGCGAAACCCCGCCCTTCGCGCTCCCTGGCGCTCCGCCTGACATCTTCGTCATGACGCTCAAGGAGCCGGTCGGCCCGGCCGGCCTCATCACGCCCTGGAACTTTCCGCTCCTCATGCCCTC
>JBFMCJ010000588.1 GCA_040754675.1 Bacillota bacterium | reverse complement strand
CTCACGTCGGCGATAGGGGACGCTCTTGGCCTGTGTGAGCCCCTGTTGAGTCCCTCACGGCTTCGTCGCACGGCTTCTCGCGTCGCTCCCCTGCCTTGCAGCCAGGAACCCTGCCTTCCGGCAGGCGCGTGACTCGGGCCTCCAGGGCAAGAACCTCAAGCGGCCGGCCCTGTCCAAGGCGGGCTGCCCATGGCGTTCGAACCTCTACCACTCGGAACTCGCAGGACACCAGAGCCAGTCCGGCGACCGCATACCCCCGGCTCAGCACAAGCGGGCCATCCGACACACTCCCTCCTACCCCGAAGCTGGCGCTGCGCAGCCCGAGCCGGGCAAGGGCGTACGGCTCCGCCAGAACTGAGGCGTTCACCCACACGTTGAGCACGGCTCCCTGCTTGCCGAGCCGCGCCAGACGGGTCAAAGCGCCGATGTCGGGCAGCAGGACGGCGCGCAGCAGGCTTCCCCAGGGGAACATGACGAGAATCTCGTCGGCGACTCCGTCCAGGGCCGGTGGCAGCGTTTCCACGGCGGCCCGTACGAACCGGACGTTGGGCAACCCGCCACGGCTGGGGCGGGAACAGGCTCGAAGCGCTGTCCGCCGCACGGCTTCGGCATTGGGTTCGATGGCGAGAACCAACGTGTCCGGGTGGGCCCGCGCCAGCCGGTAGGCGTACCGACCGTCGCCAGCGCCAACGTCCACCACCACCCGCTGATAGCCCGCTGCCTCGCGCCGCAGCAGGTCCCCTGGAAAACGCTCCACTCGACCTCGGGTGACGATGTCGACAAACCGGCTATTCGATTGCTCCATTCGCTCCGGCCTCCCTGCGTCGTGGCTGATTGGAAAACGCAGGAAGACAGGAGGCGAACAGGCAGAGAGCGCACAGGCGCGCCAGGAGCCCCGACCCGTCCGGGCGCCCGGGTACCGCCCGCTGGCCCGGTGAGTCGGGGTTGCAGCACGTCGCCCGCCGGTTAGCGGAGCATCAGGTCAGCGTCAACCAAAGCGGTTCATGGCTTCAGTATCCCCATACGCCAGGCCGGGGTCAACCGCGGGGCTGTCGCGTAGACCAGGCGCTGCCCTGGATGTGCGCCCGCCGGCGCTCGGACATGCGGTTTCCCAGGTCACAGGCCGCGGGCGCCATGGCGAAAGGAAGCGGACCGTCACACTCAGACGGTGGGCCGTTCAAGGGCGCTTCGAAAGGCAAAGGATAAACTCCCGCTATAGCGGCAACGTCCTGCGGCCAGGCCCGATGATGCCGGGGCAACCTGCCCGGAAGTCGTGCCGGGCGTGGTGCCAATTCCTGCAGGCCTGAGCCTGAGAGATGGGAGCCGGGACTCATGGTTCGGCACATCGACACCCCTGCTCCCGCAGGGGTTATTTGTTTACACCGTCCAGGCCGGCCGGTCGCGGCCCTCCGTCCAGAGCCGGCCCGGCGTGCCGGCCGGGACAGGCCGCATTCCAGAAGTGGGATTGCGCCCCTTTCGGGAAGGCGCTGTCCCCGGCCAGGCCCGCACGTTCATCTGGAGGAGACCGTGACAGGGAGGCCGCGGTATGGAAAGGCATCGGCATTCAGAAATCAAGACCGAGTTCGTCAAGCGGGAGTTGAGGCGGACCCGTTGGGACCGGGGCTACATCCACACCCTCATGCTGATTGAGGAGCTGTACGCTCAGGGCGGCGCCAGGCACATGGCCGAAGGAACCTGGCCTTCCCACGTCAGCCGGGAGTATCCCGCTGCCGTACACGCCATCAAAAGCGAACTGATCTACGGCAAGGTTCTCAGCGACGAGGAATTGATGGAGTGGATGGCCGAACGGCAGCGCGAGAAAGAGCGCAAGCGAAAGGCGTGGGAAGAGGAGCGAAGGCGTATCGAGCAGGAGGGACGTGAGAGGGAGCGGATGGAGCGCGAAGAGTGGCTCGAGATAGGCGGCCTTCCATGACGTCCCAATCGGTTGTCCGCACGCCCGCATGGCGAGATCCGGCCTGGACGGGGACGCTCAGCACGTCGGCCGCCGGTGCCAGGAGCATCAGGATTCCCACTCCCGCTGCGCCCATCGCCAGCCCCCGCGGTCACTCTCTCGCAAAGCTGACACCCCGATGTCAGGGATCCAATGATACGCTCGCTTCGACGGCCAGGTCATGCACACGCCCGGGCGTTTACCGGGCCGAGAAGGAGGCTGGGACGACCGTGGCGCTGAAGAGGCTGACACCCAACCTGATGGTCGAAAACGTGGCCGACACGGTGGAGTTCTACGAGAAGACGCTGGGGTTCACGCTGCAGCAAAGCGTCCCCGAAGGCGACGGCCTTGCCTGGGCCAGCGTCAGGAGCGGCGATGTGGAGATCATGTTCCAGTCGCGCTCCAGCCTGAGCCGGGAAATCCCCGCGTTGAAGGACGCGCCGGCGGGCGGGGCCCTCACGCTGTACATCCGGATGG
>JBFMCJ010000587.1 GCA_040754675.1 Bacillota bacterium | reverse complement strand
AGCCCCATAGAGCCGAGACAGCCCCTCCCAGCAAAGGACCCAACGAACCGCAAAGGTTCAGCGTGGACTGGAAAACGCCGCTAGCTGTTCCGTGCTCTTCGCCTGTTTCCAGAACAGCCAACAAAGCGCCTACATATAGGCAAGAACCGCCCACTCCACCCAGGACCTGGACCCCCATCAACCCAAACCGCCCCTTAGCATAAGCCAGCCCGACAAACGTACATATGGATAAAAGCTGCCCGACCAAAAAGAGATCACGGCTTCTAAACCTGTGCAGTTGCGGCATGACCACAAATTGCGTAGCAAAGTTTAGACCCCAGAGCAACCCAATCCATAGTTCGTCCAATCCCAGGCTAACAAAATAGACTGGTAGAATCGCCCATACCGCGTAGGCGCCCACGTAGCGGAGAAAGACACCCAGATACACATGATAATTCCTCCCCAGTGTCAACCACACATTTGCCACAATCGGTGACTTCCGAGAAAAGATCTCCTTAGGCACTAACGAGATACAAAAGGCCAACAAACAAGACAGGCAACTCGCGAAGGAGCAGCAGGTAAACGTCTTTAGAAAGGCTGCAGCACCTGCCCCAGCAATCCAACCCAAGCACGCATAAGAGCTGAACTTACCGACGTCTGTGCCGGATTCGTAGGCATAGGCGATCAACGCAGGAGTCGCAACTCCCACGGCAACCCCGGCAATGGCACGTGTGATCATGAGCAAAGACAAACTGGACGCCACGAGTTGCCCGCCGAAAGCCATGCACGCAGCCAGAAGTCCGATTCGCACAAAGAGTAACCGACCGTTGGAGTCAGACAGCCAGCCCGAAAGAAGGGAACTGATTAGGAAGGCCGAGCCATAAAGAGAAACAACAAGTCCGACCTGTAAATCCGATCCACCAACCTGCTTGGCGACCAAGGGCACAAAAATCTGCGAGCACTGAACCGAAAAGCCAAACAGAAAGTTTAGCAGGTACAACAGGTGGTAATACTCCGTCGCACAGCTCAACGGCACCAAGCCCGGAGACCCTGTCCTGCGAGAGGTACGCCCCCTCGGGCACAGCAACCTACGAGCGCCGATGCTCGATTTTTCTAACGTTGGCTTCGACAGTATCGTCATAGGTCACCCGACATCAGTGAACAGCATCACCCTCGCCCTAACAGTCGCTTGGCCAAGCCCACCGCTGCAAAGGCGTTTTCTGCATACCCGTCAGCCCCGATTTCCCGTGCGAATTTCTCTGTCACCGGAGCTCCGCCGATCATCACCTTAACGGATCCCCTGAGCCCTGCCTCCTCTAGACCCCGAATGGTGGCCCGCATGTTGAGCATTGTAGTTGTCAGAAGCGCCGACAGGCCCAAGAGGTCTGGTTTGTGCTCTCTCACACTTTGAACAAACCGCTCAGGTGGCACGTCGACCCCGAGATCGGTAACGCTGAAACCGGCTCCTTGCAACATCATCGCTACGAAGTTCTTTCCGATATCGTGGAGGTCGCCCTTGACAGTACCGATGACGACCCGGCCAGCCGTATCAATTGCCGAGCCGCCTTTATCGCTCGCCAGCAGCTCCAGAGAGCAACGCAACGCACGTGCTGCAACCAACAATTCAGGGATGAAAGCTTCTCCCCGCTCAAAACGCCGGCCCACCTCATCCATAGCCCGCATCATCCACCCGTTCAGGATCTCACACCGAACCCCTGCCTCCAGGGCCCTCTTGGTGAGTTCCCGTGCTCGCTCTGCTGCGCCCTCCATGATCGCAGCCTTCAGCTGCTCGGCCAGGTCCACAACCGATCCCCCCTTAGGCGAACTCTGCCCAGCCCTTTCCTACCTCATCCCTTCGAGCGGATACCACCCGTACTTATTGACTGCCTGGGCAAATGCCAAAACGTTCTCCACCTTGCAGTAGTCAGTCAAGCTGTTCGCGCTGCTAATGATATAGCCGCCGCCAGATCCTGCCGTCAGAATTGTGTCCTTGACGGAGTTTTCAACCTCGTCGGGTGACGCCTGGGTAAGAATATAGTCGAGGTCGATATTCCCTACGAGACATAACCTTGCGCCGTAACACCTCTTAACCTCCCCAATGTCCATGGCGCGCGGCTGGATGGGGTGGATTGCATTCATCCCCAGTGTTAAAAGATCGTCCAGCAAGGGCATGAGATTCCCGTCGCTGTGGAAAATCCATGGTTTTTTGATGCACCTAGCCACCTCGCGGATGTAGGGCAGAAAGAGCTCACGGAAAACCTTCGGCGAAAACCACGGTCCATGAGTGTCTGCTATATCGTCGTTAACCCAATAGAAGTCGAAGTCCAGCTGGTTCACGTACTCAATCACCGTGGCACACCAAGTGCAAAAGCGCTCAACCACCTCTCGCACAAACGCAGGGTCGTCATAAATGTAGTAACAAAACCTCTCGAGCCCGATACTTTCGATAGC
>JBFMCJ010000586.1 GCA_040754675.1 Bacillota bacterium | reverse complement strand
GGGGGGGAGGTAAGTCGTGGAACTGACGGTGGGCGGTGTGAGGATTGAGTGCGTGCAGGGGGACATAGTCCGGCAGGTGGGGTTTGACGCCATCGTCAACGCCGCGAACGCCCAGTTGCGCAGTGGGGGCGGCGTGGCCGGTGCCATCCACCGCGCGGCGGGGCCCGGACTCGAGGAGGAGTGTCGGCCACTGGCGCCGATCAGGCCCGGCCAGGCCGTGATCACGGGGGGCCACAACCTGCCCAACCGCTACGTGATCCACTGCCTGGGGCCGGTGTACAGGAGGGACGAGCCTTCCGACCAGTTACTTGCGGACTGCTACCGCAATGCCTTGAGGCTTGCAGAGGAGAGGGGCATAACCTCGGTGGCCTTTCCGGCCATATCCACTGGGGTGTTCGGTTATCCCATGGAAGAGGCAGCCGAGGTGGCGTTCAGGACGATCGTGGAGATGGCCCCCTCCCTGAAGTCCGTAAGGGTGATCCGCTTCGTCCTGCGGGACGAAGCGGCCCTGCGCATCCACCAGGAAGTGCTGGCGCGGCTCAAGCCGGGAGGGGACGACGCAGGCTGCGCATGAGCGCGAACACGCGGATCACCCTGAGCAGGAAGCGATCGACCCCCCAGTAGTAGGCTGCCGGCCCGGCGATGATGATGAGGATGGCGGCGGTGTACATCACCGGGTTGGTGCTGGCGGTCCCGGCCAGCATATAGTTCAGGTTCATCAAGGCGCCAAAGAAGGCGGCGACCAGTGTCAAGCCCCCCAGGATGAGCCCGATGCCGACCAGCAACTCGCCCAGGGCCACCAGCTTGCCGAACCAGACATGTTGCCCGCTCTGGGCGAGCCAGCGGATGAGCGTCTCGTACCACTCGTACTTGATGGTTCGCGTGGTACCGGGCAGCAGGCCGGCTGCCCTCATCCAGTAACCACGGACGGCCTCGCCGGTAACCATCCACTTGGGGTCCACCACCTTGTGCAGCCCGGCCTCCAACCATTGGTAACCGAGCCACAGACGCAGGATCAACCATACGGGAGTGTCCCCTGCAGTGCTTCCGCCAGCTATCACTGGGCTGCAGCCTGGTTTCCGTTGTCCGCCTTGACTGAAAGGGTCCGGTGCAATAGTGTTTAGGCACCAGGAATAATGGCACGTGGCAGTATGGGCACCGTGCGATGAGGACGGAGGATGAGCCCGGACGACATGGGCCTTGCGGGGGCTGTACCAGATGTCGCGCGGTTCTTCCGGGGACGGTGCGGGGATGGAGAGGGTAGAGGCGGTGGGGATCGAGGGTAGGCGGGGCCAATCGGGTGCCTTCGCGGGCGAGCCCAGGCGCTGGCGGGCGCTGGCGGCCCTGCTGGCGGGCGGCATCATGGGCCCCATCGACGCCAGTATCGTCAACATCAACCTCCCCGTGATTGCAGCCGACCTGGGCGTGACGCCCGACCGGGTGGGCTGGGTATCCATGGCCTACCTCCTGGTCCTCGGCACCCTGCTCTTGCCCTTCGCCCGTCTGGGAGACATGCTGGGCTTGAAACGGGTCTACCTGGCCGGGCTGCTCGTGTTCGTGGTCACGTCGGCCACCTGCGCCATGGCGACCGGCCTGGGGACCCTGGTGACCTTCCGGGCACTGCAGGCCCTGGGCGCCGGCCTGACCATGGCCATGGCCCCGGCCATCATCACCGCCCTGTTCCCTGCCCAGGAGCGGGGACGAGCCCTGGGTCTCAACGGGATGACGGTGGCCCTGGGTCTCAGCCTGGGGCCGACCCTGGGAGGATGGCTGGCGGACTCCTTTGGCTGGCGGTCGATATTCCTGGTCAACGTTCCGGTGGGGCTGGTGGCATACCTCCTGTGCCGCCGCCTGCTGCCTCCGTTCCGGCCGCGCGAAAGCAGCCGTTCCTTCGATACCTGGGGGACCCTGCTGGCGTGCCTCAGCCTCACCTGTCTGCTGGTGGCAGCCACCCGGGGCCCGGCCAGCGGCCACGCGCCAGGGTACATTGCCCTGGGGGCCCTGGGCGTGGCCCTTGTCTACCTCTTCGTGCGCGTGGAGAGGCGGTCGTCCCGGCCCATGCTGGACCTTTCCCTCTTCGCGAACTCCACCTTCTCGGCGGGGATCGGGGTGGCCTGGCTGAACTTCGTCACCCAGTATGTGATCGTTTTCGTTACCCCCTTTTACCTGCAGCGCGTGGCGGGCCTTCGGCCGGGCCATGCGGGCTCCATCATGACCGCTTTCCCGCTCACCGTGCTGGTGGTGGCACCGCTGGCCGGGGCCCTGTCCGACCGGGTGGGACACCGCTGGCTCGCCCTGGCCGGACTCACCCTGTGTGGTGCCGCGGCCGCCTCTATGGTGGTCCTGGGCCCGTCCGGCAGGGCTGGCGCCGTGGTGTGGCGCCTCTCCCTCTTCGGGCTGGGCACCGGTCTCTTTCAGTCACCCACGCCGTCA
>JBFMCJ010000585.1 GCA_040754675.1 Bacillota bacterium | reverse complement strand
GCCCCGGGGTCCGGCCAGCCGGACACCGCGTCCCAGGGCAGGCCGGGCTGGCCGTACTGCCCGACCACCGCGGCCCGGCCGGAAAACCCGGGGCCTTCCGGCAGCGTCCACTCCGGTGCGGACAGGATCTCCGTGGCCGGCACCCTGCCCAGCACGGCCGCTTCAACCAGAGCCGTCCAGTCGTAACCGCTGTCGGCTTCCACCTTGACCCACCGTGCCCGGGTCCCGGCCGGGAGGGAAAGGGACAGGGTCGGGCTCTCCGGCGCCCTCGACTCGGGCGCCGTCACCGACCCCTCGGCCACCGGGACGAACGAGGAGCCGTCCACAGACAGGCTGACCCGCGCCCAGCGGCACTGGCTCCCGGCACCCCCAAACCACAACTGCACCCCGGAGATGTCGAGCTCGCGGCCCAGGTCCCTCAGCCACCACCCCGGAAGTCCGCTGTTCGCGTTCCATATGTCCGTGAACTTTCCATTGCAGGCCTGGGCTGCGCTGGAGCCGGAAGACGAGGCCGTGACGGTGCCCTGAACATGCCCCGACACCATCAGCGCCACGTTCACTGAGGGCCGGAGCTCGGGCAGGGCTGGCCCGTACATGACAGAGAGCCTGGCGTCGGGAAGCGCCGGGACGGGAACGCTGAAGCTGCCGTCAGAGGCGGCTTTGCCCTTCCCCACCTCGATGCCCCGCCACAGCACAGCCACCTCGTCCCCGCCGGGCACGGCGCCCGGAGCACCTGCCACAATCGTGCCTGAAACGGCCACCGGCCCGTTGCCCAAAGCCGTCTCGATACTTTTGACCTGCAGCCCCTCTAGGCTCAGCATCTGCACAAACCGCAGCGGCCACGGCAGCACTCCCGACAGCTTCGCCCTGACACCAGCACTGGGCAGGCTGAAGGCAACGACCAGGACCGCAAGCAGGGCAGCTAGCAACACGCAGCACCGCTTACCCATCTGTATCACCCCCTATCCGTTTTCAGTAGAGCATCAGGTAACCCGCACTGCTCCAACAGGGATCGCCCGTCCGCAGGACGACCCTGCCGGAAGCGTCCTTCAGGGTTGCAGCAACCCATCCAGGGTTGTTGCTCCCCACCACCGCGTTTGCAGCATGAAGGGCAAGCACGTGGCGCCCCGGCCGGAGTTGAACTGGCAGCGCGGCAAAAATGCCTCCGTGAGAGTGCCCGACGCAAACCCCGTCCAGCCACACGGTCACCCGGTCATCCGCGGCCACATACAGGGTACCGTCCATGGTCTCAACCACGTCAAACTCCGCCCTGAAACCCACCTCTCCAGCAGGGGCACCGGACAGCGTGCCCGGCTCAACCCAAACCTTCCACGCCGCAGGATCGGGGTCAGTCCCGCACTGTGCAAGCAGCTTTACCGGTGCACCCGGAGCCGGGTTGCCCGGCTGCGCCCAGTCGGGACACACGTTTTCCGCTTGCCAGCCAGGCCCGCCCGAGCGTGCGAGCACCGTCCCCGCCAGATCGCGCACGCTCACAAGAAGCCCCGCGGGGCTAGCACAGGAACCCGCCACGTTCCCGCTGCTTTCGCACTCGAACGCCAGCACGTGCCGGCCCGGCGGCAGAATCACCGGCGCTGCAGCCCAATAGCCTGCTCTGTTCCAGGACCACAGCTCGCGTCCGTCCACCCACACGGAGGCCTTGTCATCAGCGGCAACCGAAATGGCCGCAGCAGTGCGCGCGGGAAGGTCCACCAGGACGCGAAACCTCGTGGTTCCAAAGGGGGCGTCACAGTTTGCTCCGGCAAGCGTCCAGACCCAGCGCGCTTCCGGGTCAGACCAGCCCGGGGGATTGTGCCCGGACCAGCTCGCAGGCGCCACGAGCACCACCGGCGCACCGCTTAACCCGGAACCTTCGGGCAGCGCCCAGGAGGGGGCATGCGACAGGGAGTCGGCCGGAAGCGGGGCCATAACAGCAACCTCGCGGAGTTCCGTCCAGTCCCCGCTCGTATCGGAGCCCTGGTCCGAGACCACTTTCACGTGGCGCGCCTGCACCGGCTCCGGGAAGCGGTGAACGAAGGTCACGTCCTCGAACGTGTAGGCCACAGCGCACGTGCGGCTCAGGGACACGTCAGGCGCCTGGGGAAAGGCGGCTCCATCGGCGGCCAGGTACACGTCGTCCGTGCGCAGCTGCGACCCATTGGGGCCGCCGTGCCAGATCCAGATTTCTTCCACCGAGTAGTCCTTGCCCAGGTCCCTCGCCACCCAGTGCGGCTTGCGATCCCCGCCGTTCCAGCGCCCGTCGCCGTACGGCGTGGCACCGCTGGCCGGCCAGGCGAAAAACCCGTCAAACGCGCACTGAGGGGGACAACCGGAGCAGTATTTGTCAGCACTGGCGGTCCCCCGGTCTTCACCCGGGACAAGCAACGCCACGTCAGCCACGAGTCTCAGGTCGGGCAGGCCGCTCCCGTACACCACCGAAACCCGAGGGTCGGGCAGGACAGGG
>JBFMCJ010000584.1 GCA_040754675.1 Bacillota bacterium | reverse complement strand
TACCACGACATGGTGGCCATTGGCAAGCTAAGCGGCGCATGTTTACTGTATACATCTCGGGGCTTCTTGATGGTTTGAAACCCCGTCATTTCGGGAAGCGTGCGAGTTGAGGAGTTCGCAACTTCGGCCTAATACAGCTTGGTCAGCACAGCTTCTGCCGTTTTACCCGTGTACTCCATGGCCCGGTCGTAGCGCGCCATGCAAACGCCCGTGAACAACAGATCGATGACGTAGAGTTGCGCGATGGTCGACCGGATCGCGTCGCTCCCCAACGGGGCTTCGCGGGTGGCGGTCACGAGGACGATGCCGGCCACCTTGGCAAGGGGCGAGCGAACGTGCCCCGTGATGCCGATGACCGTGGCGCCCGACTCCCGGGCCCGGGTGCAGGCCTCCACAACGTCTTTCGTGCTTCCTGATTGGGAGATCCCGACTGCCACGTCTCCAGGTCCCAGAGTGGCCGCCGCCATCGCCTGGAGGTGGCCGTCGACGTAAGCGTACGACTGGACGCCGATCCGCAGGAACTTGTAGGCGGCCTGAAGCGCAGACGCTCCGGAGCCGCCTACTCCGTAAAAGTTGACGCGCGAAGCCCCGGCAATGGCGTCGACGGCTCTTCGAAGCTGGGAGACATCCAGCAACCTCTGCGTATCGTAGAGGCATTGCACGCTATTGGCCGTCACCTTCGTTACCACGGTGGGCAGGTCGTCACTCAATTCGATGTTCTCTTCAATCGTACCGGGTGGCTGCGCGAGGTCTCGGGCAAGTGTGAGCTTCAGTTCCTGGTATCCCTTGAAGCCTGTTGCGTGGCAGAAACGGATGACTGTGGATTCGCTGACGCCGCAGGCCTCGGCCAGCGATGTGACCGAAGCGTACACCACCTCCGGGGCATGGGAAAGCACGTAATCGGCCACCTTCTGCTCCGCCGGGGCGAGATTGGGCCGGATGTCCCGGATGTAGGACAACGCTGCCCCTCGGAGGGGCGGCGTGCCATAGTTCCTTTCTGGCATTCCCATTTACGTTCGCGTCACCCCGCTGCTAATTCGGTAACCCCGGGGCGTCTCCTGCCGCCGTCGACCTTACATAACAAGGGTACCGGGCGCAACGTCCCGGTACCCAAGTACCTCCCGCCAGGCTGTCGCTCCGGAGCCTGGCCGCCAGAGTCCCGGACCTGTGCCTAGTAGACCTCCACCTCCGCCACCCACATCAGGTTGGGCCTGCGCGCGGGCCCGCCTCCCTCGGGCTGGCGGATACGGAGCTTCGCCATGTTCACCGGCTGGAACTGGATGGAGTGGGCCGTGATCTGGGTGCGCCACTCCGGATCCTGGTGGCGGTAGAGCTCCACCCAGCGCTCCGAGCCGGGTGGCTGGTATTCGATGACATAGGTCTGCGAGCTCCAGAACTTCCCGCGGTCCCTGGCCCAGTAGATGTCAACGCGGGTGGCTTCCACAGGCTCCGGGAACTCGAGCACGATCCAGTGCTCCCCGGGGATTTCACCCGATGCCCAGGCCACCTCAGCCCAGCGACCCTCCTCCGAGGTGTCGTTTCGCTCACCGTCGTTGAGGGGTCTCGGCCCGTACCCTGGGAAGTTGGAATCCACCGTGACCCGGGTGCCCCGGGAGGCGAGAGCCAGGTTGGTGGCGGTCCCGGCGGCGGCCGGTTGGGTTGCAGCTGCTTCGCCCTGCTTCGGGCGGGCGACTGCCGGCGCCTCCAGGGGCGGCTCCTCAGGCGGGCGGTACTCCGCGGGCTGCGTCAGAAACCGATGGGAGCGGAGCAGGAGGGCGACGTAGCCCACGTCCTGGGCGATGCGTCGCCAGGCCCGTTGGGCCGTCTCGCTCCCCTCTCCCGCCTTCGCTTCGGCCCGGGCCTTCCAGTCCTCCAGGGCAGAGATGGCACCGTCCAGGGCAGTGCCATCTCCCTTATCCTGTCCGTCTTCCCGTGCTTTGAGTACCTGCTTGCGCAGCTGCTCGGCCTCCCGAGCCGCCGCCGTTACTGCGCCATCGTCCAGCGCTCCCAGCTCCCGGTACAGCGCCACCTTCCGGGGCAAGTCGCCCAGCACGGCCGCGGCCGCTTCAACCGGATCCCGGTGGGGCAGAAGCGCCCGCTCCCGGAACGGGCCGTTCGTCAGCGCCTCGATCTTCTCTTCTGTCAGGTGGACGGAGGCGAAGAGGGTCACTCCCGGTAGCCCCTGCTCCCGGACCAGCGCGATCTGCTCCATCAACTGCTCCGGATCGTTCAGCCAGACTCCCAGGCCGGCGTAGAGCAGGGATCGCCCTTCCGAAAGCTTCACCATCTGGCCGGTGTGTTCTTCCAGCTCCCAGAGGTTGGCTGTGTACGCCATGTTGTTGAGGAAGTCCACGAACTGGTTGTCGAGCCAGTGCTTCCAGTTCTGAAGGGTTGAGAGCCTGGCGCGCCTGATGTCGGGCACCACGGCCGCCGACAGCTTCAGGCCCGGGCGGATGGTGCGCA
>JBFMCJ010000583.1 GCA_040754675.1 Bacillota bacterium | reverse complement strand
GGTTCCGCCGCGACGCCCTGGAGCGGGGCCTTGCGGCCCTGCGCCCCGACAACGCCCAGGGCGAGTACTACCTCACGGACACGGTGGCTGCCCTGGCCTCGGCGGGCGAGCGGGTCGTGGCGCAAGAGGTCAGCGATCCGGTGGAGATCGCCGGCGTCAACGACCGGCGCCAGCTTCGAGAGCTGGAGCATGAGGTGCGGGAGCGGGTGCGGCGATCGCTGATGGCATCGGGGGTGACCCTGTCCGGGGAGCCGGCCCCGGTGCTGGATCCGTGGGTGACCGTGGGGCCCGACACGGTGATTGCCGGGGGCGCGTCATTGCTGGGCGATACCCGGATCGGCCGGCGGTGCCGGATTGGGCCGGGCAGCGTCCTGGTAAACTGTCGGGTAGAGGAAGACGCGAAGGTTGAGGGCGTCACCCTGATTGGCTCCCGTGTTGGCCGGGGGGCATCCATCGGTCCCGGCGCGTGGATTCCCTCTGCCGCCGTCATACGGGCTGGCGCCCGCATCGGGCACTTAACGGGTGACGGCGGCAAAGGAACAGGGGGTTGAAGGGGCATGCTTGACAGCGCGGAGCTTACGCCCCGCCTGGATCATCACCACAAGCGCCTGCGCATCTTCACCGGGACGGCCAACCCGCAGCTTGCCAGGGACGTGGCGTCCTGGCTCGGACTTGAACTCGGGGCGGCGCACATCGGGCGGTTCCGCGACGGTGAGGTGAACGTCCGCATCCTTGAAAGCGTCCGGGGCGTGCACGTGTTCATCATTCAGCCCACGTTTCCACCGGCGGACAACCTCATGGAGCTCCTGGTGATGATTGACGCCATGAAGCGAGCATCCGCCGCTGAGGTAACCGCCGTCATTCCCTACTACGGCTACGCACGCCAGGATCGCAAGATGCAGGCCCGGGACCCCATTTCGGCGAAGCTGGTGGCCAACCTGCTGTCGGCGGCCGGCGCCGACCGCATCCTCACCGTCGACCTCCACGCCGGCCAGATTCAGGGATTCTTCGATATTCCCGTGGACAACCTCAAGGCACTGCCGATCCTCGCCGACTATTTCGCCTCCCTCAACTTGCCCTCGCCGGTCGTTGTGGCGCCTGACGTGGGAGGCGTGGTGCGGGCCCGAGAGCTGGCCGAGCGGCTCGGGTGCGGGCTCGCCATCTGCGACAAGCGCCGGCCGGAACCCAACGTGGCCGAAGTGATGCACGTGATCGGTGACGTCGACGGCCTCACGGCCATCCTGGTCGATGATATTATTGACACCGGCGGTACGCTGGCACAGGCGGCAGCGGCACTGGTCGAGGAGGGGGCACAGGCCGTTTACGCCTGTGCGGCGCACGGGGTCTTCTCGCCCGGGGCTGCCGAGCTTCTGGCCAGGGCGCCCATTGTGGAAGTGGTCGTTACGGATACGATTCCGGTGGCGGGTAGGGTAACTTCTGAGCGGCTGCGTGTGCTGTCGGTTGCACCTCTCCTGGCGGAGGCGATTCGCAGTATCTTCCAGGAGGAGTCCGTCAGCCGCCTTTTTGCGAACCCAACGCCTGCCGGCAGGCGAGCGGAGGTGCGGTAGTCTCTCATGGCGGATCTTCAGATTGCGGTGAAGCCCCGCGGGGGCACGGGGAAGGGCGTGGTACGCAAACTGCGCCAGGCCGGGTGGATCCCGGGCAGCCTGTACGGGCCTTCGGTCAACGTCGCCGTACAGGTCCAGCAGAAGGAACTGGAGCGCTTGCTGAAGAGCGACGGCGCCCGCACGGCGCTGGTCCGGCTGGTCGTGCAGAACGGGGAGCCGTCGGGCCAGGAGTACCAGGTTCTCCTGAAGGAGGTGCAGCGCGACCCTGTCCTGGGACAGGTGCTGCACGTCGACTTTTACGCCGTGCCGCTCGACCGGCCGGTCCGGGCGACGGTGCCCCTTCTGTTCGAAGGTGTCGAGGAGCTGGAGCGCCGGGGCCTCATTCCGGCCATCAGCGAGCGCGAGGTGGAGGTGGAATGCCTCCCGACGGCGATTCCGCGATACTTCGCCGTCAACGTGGCGGAGCTCGAGGAGGGCCAGACCATCACGGTCGGGGAGCTGCAGGTGCCCCAGGGCGTGCGCATCCTGACGGACGGCGATGCCGGCGTGGTGTCGGCGCTTGCGCCGCGTGAGGAGCGCGAGGAGGAACAGACGGCCGCTCCTGCGGCGGAGCAGCCCGCCGAACCCGAGCGGGTCACCCGGCCGCGCAAGGCCGAGGCAGAAGAAGAGCAGGAAGAGGAGAAAGAGGAGTAAAGCGGTTTTCCGGTGGCGCCTGGTACGGCTCCCGTTCGCCTGGTGGTGGGCCTGGGCAATCCGGGCACCCGTTACCAGGCGACCCGGCACAACGCAGGGTTCCGGGCCCTGGATCACCTGGTGCGCCGGCTCGACGGGTACGGGCCGGTGGAGATGTGCCGGGGACGGGTGTTGCGTGCCCGGTGCAACGATATCGAGTGGATCCTCGC
>JBFMCJ010000582.1 GCA_040754675.1 Bacillota bacterium | reverse complement strand
CACTGGGCGGGAGGGGCCCACAGTGAACTGGAGGTGCGCAAACCCCGAACCGGGCAGCACCGGTACCGAACCGATCAGCATGTCGTCGAACTGGTACGGCAACTGGCGCGGGTGATACCGGACCGGCAGATCGCCCGCGTCCTCAACCTCCTCGGCCACCGAACAGGGCACGGAAATACTTGGACCCAGGCCCGGGTGACGTCCTTGCGGGACAGCCATGGCATCCCGTGCTTCGATCCCAAGCAGCGAGAGGGATGGGTGACGCTGACGCAGGCGGGTCAGGCGCTGGGCATCAGCCCCATTTCCGTGCGCCGCTTGCTGGCCAGCGGCGTCTTGAAAGGCCAGCAGATGGTGTCGTACGCACCCTGGCTGATCCGACGGGACGAGTTGCAACGCGCCGAGGTGAAGGAGGCGATCCAGGCCATCCGAAAGCGGGGGCGAGCTCCGCTACCTGAGCATCCGAACCAGCGGACCCTTGATTTGACGCGGAAATAGCGAGGTGGGCATTATGTCGCGGGATCGGGGCACCCAAGGAAGACCCCTATGGCCCGGGGGTGAGTTGCCGGGGACCTAGACCTCAAGAAGAAGGATATGCCCCATTCCCGCAGAAAAGGTAATAGCGGCAGGGATATCCGATATCGTTACATGTTGCGCTTCGAGGCGGTTGAGACGTCACGGGAGGTGTGATCAGATGAAGGCTGGAAGACTGGCCGTGGCTGTGTTGTTGCTGACGGCGCTCGTGCTGCCCGGAACCGTCGCAGCAGCCCCGAAGACCGTCAAGATCGGGATCATTCTTCCGCTGTCGGGGCCGCTTGCTCCCACGGGCCGGGAGTTGAGGCAAGGGTTTGAGCTCATGGTCGACATCGTCAACAACGTCTATCCCGAACTCGCCCAACAGGGCCTGGAAGTCGCCGGTTGGGACGGCATCCCGGGTCTTGACGGGGCCAAAATCGAGCCGATTTTCGCTGACTCCCGAGGCGACCCTGCCGTCGGCGCGGATCTGTCGAGACGTCTCATCCTCGAACAAAACGTCGTGGGCTTGTTGGGTGCGTACCAGAGCGCGGTCACCAAGACCGTTGCGGGCGTGGCCGAGGTGCATGGGATACCCCACATCAACTCGGACTCATCCTCGCCATCCCTGACCCAGTTGGGCTACAAGTGGTTCTGGCGGGTCACACCCCATGACATGATCTTCGATGAAGACCTCTTCAATCTGCTGGATGGCCTGGTCGCCGGCAAGGCGCCTGGCGTACCGCCGGTTCCCAAGAGCGAGATTTCGAAACTCGCCATCGCGGTGGAAAACACGGAGTTCGGTTCGGCATGCGGCGACGACATCGCGAACCGGCTGGCCCCACAGCGAGGCTACACGGTGGTTGAGTACTTCAAGTACCCTGCCAACTCTCCCGACCTGACCAGTGAGACGATCCGGTTGATCGGCTCGGAGGCCAATGCGTACCTGTTCGCGTCGTACGTGTCAGACTCGATTCTGTTCATGCGCACCCTGAAACTGCGTGGAGCCTCTCCCCGCCTCATCTGGGGTCAGGACGCCGGGTTCACCAACCCGGACTTCGTCAAAGCCATCGGAAAAGACCTGCACGGGGTATTGACTCGCGCCCTGTACATCCCCAGGATAGCAGAGACCAAGCCCATCGCCCGCGCCGTCAATGAACTCTACCGGAAGAGGTACGGCAGGGACCTGGTGGAGGAGTCCGCGCGTGAGACTCTGGGTGTGATAGCGTGGGCCTATGCGCTCAACAATGCCCGGTCGACCGATCCGAAGGCCCTGCAGAAGGCGTTCAACGAGCTCAACGTGCCGGGCGACCAGATCATCACGCCGTGGAAGGGCATCAAGTTTGGCGGCCTCTATCCCGGAGAGAGCAACCAAAACATCTACGCCACGGGGATGATCGGGCAGTACCAGTACGACCCTCGGACGGGCTCGGTCAATCTGGAGATCGTCTACCCGTTTGATGTGGCCACGGCCCAGATGATCTACCCGGTCCCGGGGTGGAAGTAAGCCTTTGCACGCCCAAAGGCCCGGCTGCGTGGATGGCGGTGCGGCCCAGGGAGCTGGTTCAGCGCCTGGCCGCACCGACCGGGCTGCAACGAGTAGGGGAAGCCATCGGACATGGTGCTGACGGACGTAGTACTCTCCGGCATTCTGATGGGGTTCGTGTACTCCCTGCTGGCGGTGGGGCTGACCGTCATTTTCGGCATCATGGACATGGTCAACTTCGCCCACGGGGAGTTTTTGATGGTCGGGATGTACACTGGCTGGCTCACTGCCACCTATGTCTTCCCTGATCCGCTGGTTGGGCTGCCCATCTCTGCCCTGATCGGGCTGGCTCTCGGCGTTGTCTCGTACGTGGCCCTCGTGCGGCGCCTTTTGCGGGGGCCCATGATCGCCCAACTCTTTGGGACATTCGGCCTGATGCTTTTCCTGCGGTACGGGGCCCTGGCCCTGTTTGGGCC
>JBFMCJ010000581.1 GCA_040754675.1 Bacillota bacterium | reverse complement strand
CGCTGCACGCGGCCACGGCCGGAACGCTCTTCCTCGACGACGTCGCGGATCTTTCGGCTTCAACCCAGGAACGGCTGCTGAAGGTGCTGACCGCGCACGGCCCGGAGAAGAGTGTGGACGTGCGGTTCATCGCCGCCTCGTCCTTCGAGCTGGGGGAACTGGCGCGCTCGGGCCGGTTCCTCCCCGAACTCGCCCACCTTCTGGAGCGAAGCCGGATCCGCATTCCGCCGCTTTGGGAAAGGGTCAGCGACCTTCCCCTCCTGGTCGAAAAGCTCCTCGACGACATGACGCCGCCGGGGCAGCCGGTGCCGAAGGTGGCAGACCGGGCGCTGGCCGCCCTCATGACGTATCCCTTTCCCGGGAACGTCCAGGAGCTTGACCGGATGCTGCGGGCGGCCCGTACCCTGAGCCGAGCCGAACCCATCGACGTTCACCACCTGCCGCTGCCGGAGCGCCTCAAGGAGGCCGCTCCTCCGGGGCCCCCCTCTCCCGGAGGGCCCCACCTGACCCGAGAGCAGATCGTGGCGGTGCTGGAGGCCAACCACTGGCGCATCAGCCGGTCGGCTCGGGCTCTCGGCATCGACCGCACGACCCTCTGGCGCCACATGAAGCGCCTCGGCGTGAAGCGCCCCCTCTGAGCGAAAAGCCCGCTGTCGCCTGACGTTGCAGCTTGCAACGTCACGTTGCAACACCTCGCCCGACCTCCCTGCTTCCCGTCGTGACGGCCCTTTCCCCCGTCGCAACTGTCGAAAGGCACCCGACAGACCACGCCGCTGACCGGTCTTACCATTTGGTATCGGGAGGGGTACCATGGACGCGACCTCTGGACCCCGGCGGCGCCGGATCCGCTCTTCACGGGCTCGCGCGATGTGGGTGCTCCTTTGCTTCGCGGTCATGGCAGCCGTCGGGCTGTGGGGCGGGCCCGGGTCGGCCTCTTCGCCGCGAGGCGCCGAGCGGGAGTTTGTCATCACCGCCCGCCAGTTTTCGTTCGATCCTCCGCGCATCTACGTCAACGCAGGCGACCATGTGACGCTGCGGGTGCGTTCCCTGGACATCACCCACGGCCTCTACCTGGACGCCTACGGCATCAACGTCAAGGTGCCGCCCATGGAGGAAGGGATCGTGCGGTTCGTAGCCGACCGGCCGGGTAAGCTCCGCTACCGCTGCTCGGTGATCTGCGGTTCGCTCCATCCCCTCATGGTGGGCGAGATCGTCGTGCAGCCCAACCGGCCGTACTCCGTGGCCGGCGTGGTGGCCGTCATCGTCGGTTTCGGGGGCCTCGCTTACGTCTGGTGGAGGAAGGGGGCTTAAGACCCACCCATGGCAGGCTTTGAGGCCGGGCAGGCCGCGCAGGCCGTCTCGGGGGTTGAACTTGCCTCGCCGCGCAAGTTCGACGTGTTGAACGCTTGGCCGTGGCTGTCGCGGCTCGTCCACAAGCGGGCCTTCCAGTTCGCGGCGATGTGGCCGAACCTCGCGTTTTTCGTCATCATCGTCCTGAGCGGGCTCTTCGGCATCCCCATCGGCGCCAGGAACTTCTCCATCGTGTTCGTCTGGATCGTCTGGTGGGCGCTGCTCATCATGCTGCTCGTCCCGTTCGGCGCCCGGGTGTGGTGCACGGCGTGCCCGTTCCCGGCATTCGGGGAGTGGCTCTCCAGGCGGCGCTTCATCGGGCACCGCTTCGGCGCGTTCGGCTTGAACCTGAAGTGGCCGCGGCGCTTCCGCAACCTGTGGCTCGCCAACTTCGGGTTCCTCTCGATTGCGCTGTTTTCCGCCGTGGTGACCACCCAGCCCAGGGTGACCGGCTGGGTGCTGCTGGGGCTCTTCCTCACGGCCACCATCACGCACCTCATCTACGAGCGGCGCGCCTTTTGCCGCTATCTGTGCCCGGTGGGCGGCTTTCTCGGACTTTACTCGATGGCGGCGCCCATCGAACTGCGCCGCAAGAGCGCCGAGACGTGCCTGCAGTGCAAGTTCAAGTCGTGCTTCCGGGGAAGCACTCCGGAGAGCCTGAAGGTCGGCGGGGTGGGCGGGTACCCCTGCCCCATGTCGGAGTTCCCGGGCGCCCCGATGGAACGCAACAACTACTGCATCCTCTGCACCGAGTGCATCAAGGCCTGCCCGTACGACAACATCACCGTCAACGTGCGCCCGTTCGGCCAGGATCTGTACGTGGAGAAGGGCCGGAAGGTCGACGAGTCGTTCAAGGGCTTCATCATGCTGGGAAGCGCCCTGGCGTACTCCGTGGTCATGCTGGGGCCGTACGGGTTCTTGAAGGACTGGGCCAGCCTCAGGCAGCCGGCCGGGTTCGCGGCCTACGCCCTCGGCTTCCTGGGGGCCACGCTGCTCTTGGCGCCGGCCCTCCACCTGCTCGCAAGCGCCCTGGTGCGCGCTGTCGCGAGGAGCCGCGGGCATGCGGTGAGCCTCAAAGAGGTGTTCGTGGACACCTCCTACAGCCTGGTGCCCATCGGGCTGAT
>JBFMCJ010000580.1 GCA_040754675.1 Bacillota bacterium | reverse complement strand
CCCGATCTGCAGCCGGGGCGCCTGACCGATGACGACCTCGCCAGCCACCGAAAGGTAAGCGGGCAGGCCCTCGCCGGCGCCGAACGTGTCGGCCGCACGGAGCGCGTACCCGTCCACCGTCGACCTGGCGAACGGCGGCAGATCCTCGCCCGCCACGACGTCGGCCGCCAGCACCCGCCCCAGGGCCTCGAATAGGGCCACCTTCTCGGTCTTCACCGGAGGCGGCTGCCACGCGGCGAAAAAGCGCCCCTTTGCCTCCTGAGGCGTCAAGACCTCGATAAAAGGCGACCCTTCGCCCATCCCGCGGCGGCCCCCCTGAAAGGATTTGAAACGGTCTTAGAAAACCCCAAAGAGGGTGAGGTTCTCGCCAATGGCCCGGCGCCGTTACGCTGCAGCCATCATGCCGGCCCTCCTGGCCCTGCTGCTCGGGGCGAGAGACTTCCTCGGCGGGGCGGCGCCTTCTGGCTGCTCAGGGGCGCAAGCTCACGCCGCCGGCCGGCTCCTGCTGGCCACGACCACCAGCCTCGCCGACTCGGGCCTCCTGGATGCCCTGGTTCCGGGCTTCACCCGGCAGACGGGCACCCGCGTCGACGTGGTGGCGGTGGGCACCGGCCAGGCGCTCGCCCAAGCCCGCAGGGGTGACGCCGACCTCGTCCTGGTTCACGCGCCCGAACTCGAGGGGGAGTTCGTCCAGGCCGGCTTTGGCCTCATGCGAAGGTGCATCGCCTACAGCCGCTTCGCCCTTGCGGGGCCGGCCGACGACCCGGCCCAGGTGCGTTCCGCGCCGAACGCCGCCGACGCCTTCGCCCGCATCGCCCGCCGGGGCGCTCCGTTCGTCTCCAGGGCGGACGGGTCAGGAACCGAGTTGAAAGAGCGGGCTGTCTGGAAACTGGCCGGTGTGGAGCCCCGGGGCCATCACTGGTACTTCCCTTCCGGTTCGGGCATGGCAGCGGCGCTCACGATAGCCGACCAGCGGCAGGCGTACGTCCTGACCGACCTGGCCACCTACCTGGCGATGAGGCCCCGTCTGCGCCTGGAACTCCTCTACGATCAGGAAGACCCCACCCTGTTCAACCAGTACGCCGCCGTCGCGGTGAACCCCTCCCGCTTCCCGCACGTCAACTTCGCTGCGGCGGCTGCCTTCGTCGACTACCTGCTCTCACCCGAAGTGCAGCTTCAAATCGCCGCGTTCGGCCGGGATCGCTTTCAACGCCCCATCTTCACTCCTCTGGGAGGGCAGTGCATCAAGTGACTGCAATTGTGCTGCGAACGCTGGAGGTTTCCGGTTCGGCCCTGGCCGTGGCCGCGGCCGTCGGGATCCCGCTGGGGGCGGTGCTCGGGTTTCGCGACTTCCGGAGCAAGCGCCTGGTGCTGACGGCCCTCTACACCGCCATGGGGCTGCCGCCGGTGCTGGTCGGGCTGGTGGTGTTCCTGCTGCTCTCCCGCCAGGGGCCGCTCGGGTCGTGGGGGCTTCTGTTCACGCCCCCGGCCATGGTGATCGCCCAGGCCATCCTCGTCACGCCGCTGGTCGCGGGCATCACGATGGCAGCCGTCACCGGAGTGGACCGGTCGATCCGGGAGGCCGCTTTGATCGACGGGGCCTCCCCTCGCCACGTCCTGTACCTGCTCCTGCGGGAGTCGCAGTTTGGCGTGATCGTAGGGGTGGTGGCCGGGTTCGGGCGCGCCATCTCCGAAGTGGGCGCCGTGCTCATGGTGGGAGGCGACATCGAGGGGTACACCCGCGTCATGACGACGGCCATCGTGCTGGAGACCCGGAAGGGTAACTTCGAATTAGCCCTTGCCATTGGAGCCGTTTTGCTCGGGCTTTCCTTCGCGGTGAACCTGGTGCTGCACCTCTTACAGCCCGGCATGTACAGTGGCACCAGCTAAGCCCGGCGCCGGCACCGTCAACGCCGCGCTCAGGCCCCGCCCGCGATGGCGGGGAAGAAGCCGACGTCGTCCCCGTCTCGCAGCGGCGAAGCATCGTTCACGACCACGCCGTTGACAAAGACCACGCGGACCGCCTCTTTCGGGATACCCAGGTGCTGGACGAGCATACCCACTGTCGCGCCGTCCTCGAGCCGCACCTGGATGGGCACCCCCGTGCGGGCCCCGGGATAGCACTCTCTCAAGGTAGCAAACAGCTTCACGTTGACGGTGATCAGGGACCTCACTCCTCGATGCGCGGGAAGTACTGGCGGTAGATCAGGGCCATTTCCCGGGGAAACACACCCAGCCGGTCGCCCGGCCGCACCCTGCGGCGCATCCCCGAGTACTGGCCGTTGAGGAAGAGGTGGCCCACGTCCCCCGCACCAATGTCCAGCTGCTGCAGGACGTCGCCAATCGTGGCGCCGTCCTTGACGGGCACCCGGCGCACCGCCTCCTCCATCGCCGACCGGACGCCCGCCAGCGCCGCAAACCTCCCGTAAAGCCGCACTTCCACCAAAAGCCTGGCTTCTACCACCGCAACTCCCCAAAGGTACA
>JBFMCJ010000579.1 GCA_040754675.1 Bacillota bacterium | reverse complement strand
GAGGCTGCCCTCGAAGACGAAGAGCACCTGAAGCGCACCCGCGATATGGTGGAGCGGGGGCGCCGGCAGCTCTACGAGGCGCTCGATGCGATGGGCGTTGGGTACGTCGAGAGCGAGGCCAACTTCCTCTGGATCCGCACCGGGGTGCCGTCCGGCACGCTCGTACCGGCGCTTGCCCGGCTCGGGGTGCTGGTGCGCCCGGGGGACTTCTGGGGCCAGCCGGAGTTCATCCGGGTGACCGTGGGCACGCCGGCGCAGAACCGGCGATTCCTCGAAGCGCTGAGGGAGAGCCTGCGGACGCAGGGGCGCCCGGCGCCGGAGAGGGGTTCCTGAGGCACGCAGACCCTGTGGCTCGGGCGAAAGCGGCTCTCCATCCCGGAGCTCGAGGCGGCCGCCGGCGTGGCGGTAGCGGGCGGCTCGCACCTCCGGCCCCAGGTTGCCATTGCTCCCGAGGCCCTGGCCCGGGTCGTGAGGGCCCGGGAAGTGCTGGAGCGGGCCGCGGCCGGCGATCGCCCCATCTACGGGGTGAACACGGGGTTCGGCCACCTGGCCTATGTAAAGGTGGCGCGGGAACTTGCCGGCAGTCTGCAGGCAAACCTCATCCGCAGCCATGCCATGGGCGTGGGTCCGCCGCTCGGGATCGAGGAGAGCCGCGCCGTCATGGTGCTCCGGCTCAACAGCCTGCTGCACGGCCGGTCTGGCGTCCGCCCCGCCCTGGTCGAGCTTCTGGCGGCCATGATCAACCGGGACGTGGTGCCGGTCATTCCGTCGTGGGGCTCGGTGGGCGCCAGCGGTGACCTGGTGCCCCTGGCCCACCTGGCCCTGGGCATGATGGGCGAAGGGGAGGCGTGGCGCGCCGGCAGGCGAATGCCGGCCGCGTCAGCCCTGGAGGAAGCGGGGCTCCAACCCCTGCGCCCCGAGCTCAAGGAAGGCCTGGCCCTCGTCAACGGAACGGAAGTGACCACCGCCATCGGCACGCTGGCGCTGGGCAAGCTGGAACGGGTGACCCTGGCGCTGGACGTGGCGTGCGCGCTGAGTATCGAGGCCCTGGCGGGCAGCGCCGAACCCTTCGACGAACGCCTGGCCGCCGCGCGGCCTCACCCCCAGGTTGCCGCCGTCGCCGGCAATCTTCGCAAGCTGCTCGCCGGCAGCCGCCGGCTGCGCTCGCCGGGCGAGGGGCCGCCGCAGGACGCCTATTCGCTGCGCGCCGCCCCGGCCGTGCATGGCGCCGCCCGGGAGGCGTTTGCCTGGGCCGCCCGGGTGGCGGCCACGGAGATGGACAGCGCCGTCGACAACCCGCTGGTCTTCCCCGAGGACGGGGCCATCCTCTCGGGCGCCAACTTCCACGCGCAGCCGCTGGCGGTGGCGTGGGATGGCTGCCGCGTGGGGGTCGCGACCCTTGCCGGTATCAGCGAGCGCCGCATCGACCGGCTCGTGAACCCGCACCTGAGCGGAGGGCTCCCACCGTTTCTGAGCCGCAGGAGCGGGCTCCAGTCGGGCCTCATGATGGCCCAGTACGTAGCGGCGGCTCTGGCCGGCGAACTGCGCTTCCTCGCTGCGCCGGCCTCCGTGCACACCATCCCCACCTCCGCCGGGCAGGAGGACGTGGTGAGCTTGGGGGCGACGGCCGCCCGGGCCCTGAAGGGGAGCGTGGAGCGGCTGGCCCGGGTCTGCGCCCTCGAACTGATCTGCGCCGCGCAGGCGGTCGAGTTCCGGGACGCGCCGCTGAGCCCGGCCGGCGCCGCCGTATTCTCGTGGGTTCGGCAAAGGGTGCCGCCGGTGGACAGCGAAGACCGTTCGCTGTCCCAGGCGGTCGAGGATCTGGCGGAGCGCGTCCTGGCAGGCGAACCGGTCGAGGTCGCCCGTCAGGCTACCGGTTGCGAGCTGACGGGGTTCCTGACCCCGCCAGCCTGAGGGGAGAGGGAGAGGGCTTTCAACGCGGCGTGGCCCCCGTGGCCTCCGGGCCGGGGGTCGCGGCCGCAGGCCGCTCCTTGACCCGCACGCCCGGCTTCTCGCCTGCAGCCGCAGCAGCCGGTGCGGCGGATGAGCCGGCCGGTGCTGCCGGAGCCGCTGTGGCCGCTGCGTCTGCGGCCGCGGCTGCGGCCACGGGCTTTGGCGCGGGGGAAGGCGCACGCGGCTTCACGTCGACGAGACGGGCCTGCAGCCGGTAGTCACTGGACCCAGCGGCGCGACGACCGGCGCCAACCGCCCACAAGAGAAGGCCGATGAGGAAAACCCACATGGCTGCGATGATAAGAGAGCCCCAGCTCAATGCGGTTACCCCCCGGCGAGATTTTACCGTCGCGGTGTTCGTCACGTACAGAGGGCGGCTCCTGCTCATGTTTCATCGCCGCTACCGCAAGTGGCTGCCCCCCGGCGGCCACATCCGGCCCGGCGAACTCCCCGACGAGGCGGCGGTGAGGGAGGTCCAGGAGGAGACAGGGCTCGTCGTGCGGCTGGCGGGCGAGCGCGCACTCCCGGTAGA
>JBFMCJ010000578.1 GCA_040754675.1 Bacillota bacterium | reverse complement strand
ACCCGAAGGAGCAGGTGTGAGGGACAAGGTCGGCGTGGTAGCGTTCGACGGAGACAACTTCGGGGAGATCGTGCGGAGTCTAGATGATTATGGAGCTTCCATGCAATGGTCGCGTCGGACCGCCAACACAGTACGGGTGGCCGCCTACCGTGCCCTGTGCGAGGCGACTCAGAACGCCATTAACCCAGGGCGGTCGGGGCTAAGTTACCTGCCGTTCGAGGTGGTCTTACTGAGCGGTGACGAGTTCACCGCTATCACCTGGGAGCGCGTAGCTCTGGATGTGGCCGCCAGGTTCCTCAAGTACACCGGCCAGGAATTCCGCGGTCCTGGGCCCGATGTGCATTTCTCAGGGGCGGTGGCCACATGTGACAAAAGGGCACCCGTGCGGCTTCTGCTGGAGTTTTGCGAACGAATGCAGAAGGTCGCCAAAAACCACGCCAGGCAACGCAAAGAGGGTCTGGTTCACTTCCTGGTGGCGGACTCGCTGGCGGAAATACCCGATGACGCAGCCGAACTGGGGGACGCACTCTTCAGGGAGGCGGACACCACCTGGGGCGAGCCCCTCTCTCTTACACTGCGGCCCTTCTCGGCTCGAGAACTGGATTTCATGCTTCGGCAGGCACGTGAAGTGGTGAAGGGGGGGGACCTGGGGCCTCTGCGGAGACTGGGAGGGGCTTATCTGCGGCGCCCGCCCGTGGTGGCAAGGCTTTTCTTCCTGTACTACATGGCGCGAGCCAGGAGTTCGGGTCTTCAGCACATCCTGGGGGTTAAGGCCCGGCCAGCCTGGGTGGAGGTTTTCCCCGGTATTTGCCCCCCGGATTCACCCGTGCCCGGCCGCCGCCCCCTGATCGGGGATGAGAGGCTCGCGAGTGGACATCAACAGGCCCGATTTACCCCATTGTGGGACCTGGCGGAAATCGCCAAGACCCTGCAGTGAGTCGGGGGTGGTTAGTTTGAATCAGTCAGGTAGTGAGGTCAGGTTCCGGGCCACCGTACGTGTGGAGTGCCACAGCCCTATCCTGGTACAGGGTGCCGGACTCCCCAAAGGCACCGCCGACCTGCTCTTCTTTGAGAGGGATCGCCGTGCGGTCATCCCGGGGTCCTCGCTCCGGGGAGCGTGGCGACACGCCTTAGAACGGCTGCTGCGGCAACTTGGACAGCCTGTGTGTTACCCCCCGCGTCCTGAATCGATGTGCCCCCATGTAGACCTCGGTCGGGGGACAACCGGTGAGTTTTGCATGGCGTGTAAGGTCTTCGGGTCCCCGTGGTTGGCCTCGCGGCTGGCTGTCGAGGATTTGTATGCGGAACAAGAGGAACCGGAAGGCGAAGAACTGTTGCGGCATGGCGTGGCAGTCGACAGGATATCGGGAGCAGTGTCACGTGGTAAGCTCTTCATAACCGAGGTCCCTCACGCCCGTGCGTTTACCGGTAGCATCCGGGGCGAACTCGACAGCACCCAGCTGGGCTTGCTCATAGCGGCTGCACGTCTCATCACGCACCTGGGAGGTGGACGGGCGCGCGGACTGGGGCGCGTTACGGTCAAAATAGGCGATCTGTGCCACAGCAAGGGCACGCCGTTGGGGTGGAACCAGGAGGACTTGATCCTCGAGGCGGTGAGGAGGATGGGAGCATGAGGTGGTATCGTGCCGTACTCGAGCTCAGAGCTCCCGTCCTGGTGGGTGGAGAGGGTTACGATGGAGTGGTCCGGGACACGCGGGAGTGGATACCCGGTTCGGTGTGGCGGGGTGCTTTCATCCAGGAACTCCTGCGGGACCTGGGCTGTCTGCGGGAGTGGAATCGCCCCGGCGGTCGGATCTGTCCTTCGTGCGACCGGACAGGTTCCTGTCAACTGCCGCCCTTGCTCTACGAAGCTCGCTTCTTACCCCTGCTTCCGGCCCCCAGGCCGGCGCGAGGGGAAGAGGCCGCCGACGCAGGCACAACTCGACCCGCACATTTCGACGTCCGGCTGTTCCCCGCGCCCCTGAGCGGGCGAGTGTGCAAGCAAAACGGCCGGCATCCGCTGCAGGACCTGTTGCGGGGGGGCCTCGCGGGCCACATCACGAGACATCGGCAACCTGACGCGGAGTTGCCCGGCCCTCCCACCTGCCCAACATGCGGTGGCCGCGTCGAGCGCCTGCGTGGCACGGTGGAGCAGCTAGGCCAGGGCCCCCACCCGTCCTTCCGGATGGTCAGCGTGAGGAAAAGGCTGGAAACCAAGGTTGGCTTGAGCCGCCGGACCGGCAGGGCCGAGGAGGAAATACTGTTCGCGGTGCGACCGATCACCCACATCGACGCCGACGCCACCGTTTTTGTGGGGAGTCTGGCCGTTCCGGATGCGGTGGCCGCGTGGCTGGGTAACGCCTACCCCATTTCCCTGGGTGGTGGCAAAGCGCGGGGTTTTGGGAGTGGGACCCTGCGTCTCTTGCCGATGCGACAACCCGCCGATCTGGATCAGCGTTTGCAGCACTTCCAGCCGCAGGCCGGTGGCGCA
>JBFMCJ010000577.1 GCA_040754675.1 Bacillota bacterium | reverse complement strand
GGCCTTCGCACCTCCCCGGACGTTCCGCGCCGACCGGTTTACCCGGGGCCCGTGGCCGCTCTCCTGCACCCAACGCAAGGAAACCCGTACCTCGCGGCCCGGCCCGCACCGCCTCCCCGGGTGCGCCGGTGAGCCCTCGTGGTGTTCTGCCGCCGTGCCGCGCTTGGTGCAAGATAGCACGCCCGTCGCACGCCCACAGCCACTGCTCCGGGCCATCGTTTGCATGGGCCTGTTCGGCACTGATCGGCGGGATTCCTGCTGAACCGGCAGGTTCTGAGGTAGAAGCGAGACGTGGCGAGGGGGAGGTTCAGCGCAGGACGAGCCTTGCGGTCAACAGCACGGAGCGGGCTTGCTCGACGTTGGCCGTTCTCCAGACAGGGCCGGCCTGGAGAACAAGCTCGGCATCCTCTGCCAGGCGAGCCCGGACACCCGCCAGAAGCGCGTGTTCAACGGTGCCGCTCAAAAACTCCTGGGTCTTGGCCGCCTCAAACCCCATATAAGGGGCTTCCCAGATATCGCCCAGGCGCCCCTGTCCGCGCCGGCGCCACTCGAGTGACAACCCGGTCAGTGAGAGCCCGCAAAGCGCTTCACCTGGCAGCTGCCCGCCGGCCCCCGCAGAGGGCGGGTGCCACTCCAGGCGAAGCGAGTCGGTGTCGGGCCCATCAGGGAAGGCCAGCGGGCGTCCCCGGTCAATCAGGCTGAGCGCCGGCACCTGAAAGGTCAGGACGAAGTTGTTGACCCGGGTGTACGCAAGCGCCCACCTCGCCCCCAGCGTCAGGCGTACGGCCGCGCCAAGCTGGTAGACCTGCCGCTTCCAGGGCACCTGGGGCATGTCGTCGACCAGGACCTCCGCCTGCACGGAGGCATTCGACCCGAAAACCCGGTCGAGCCGGCCGCCCACCCCGATGTAGAAGTTGGCGTCGTTGTTGCCGATGCCGCCCGGGTGGAGGTCCTGCGTCAGGTAACCCGGCCACAGCGGGATCCACGTGAACGCAAGCGCGGCAAACCGGGGGCTCACCACCCCCAACTCGTACCCCGTCAGCCGCAGGGCCCCCCAGCGGGTGACGAACGGGCCGAGGTCAAGCTGGTGAGCGAGGAGGTACCGCTCGCCCGGATCCATGCGCGCCACGACCTTGTAATACCGGGCCGGCCCCACGAGGAGGTCGCCCCCGACCTGGTCGAGGCCGGGCGAAAGCGGAAACCCGATGAGCCCGGTGCCGGCGCCCAGTTCCACCCGGCGCCGGCCCAACCAGGCGGCCCACCCGGCAGTCCCGCTGCCCTGGCGGGCGCGTTCGTAACCCAGCCACAGTTCGTCTGCCCGGGCCTTCAACTCCGGAGGGTAGCTCAGCCCCACCGCGGCCGGATCCCAGCCGGGCTCCGGCGGGCGGAAAGGAAACTGGAACCCGTCGAGAGCCCCGGCCGCCCCCCAGACCCATCCTCCGTGCCCGCCGCGAAGCCCGATTCGGACGTACTGGCCGGCTCTCGGTTCGAGCAGCGCAGGGCCATCGCTGGCCCAGTCGAGGCCACCTTCATCGATGCGCATGCCCGTGTGGAAGACGGCCTCGGCGTCCACGTCCAGCGCTGCGGCGCCCGCGTCTTGTGGGCCGTGTTGCGGCGGGGAGCCAACCGCCTGTGCGGGCCCGGCGGGCAAACCAAGCAGGAGTCCGGCCAGGCAGAGCGTCGCCACCAACCCGGGGTGCCGGATCTGCCCTGAGACACCTGGCCGCCCTCGCCGCACGCCTGGCGCTCCTACGCCTTCTTCCACTTGATGGTGCAGCCTTGCGGCTCGGTCTGCGCCACGGACGGGGCTCGCCCGGCCAGCAGCGCGTCGATGGCGTCCCGAAGGTAGTGCCGCGTCACCGCTTCGGGATCCTCGTAGTTGTCATCCGGCCGCCCATGATAGCGCAGCTTGCCCTCCCGGTCGAACAGGAAGATCTCGGGCGTGCGGGTCGCGCCGTAAGCCCGCGCCACCTCCTGCGACTCGTCGAACAGGTAGGGAAACGGATACTTCTTCTCCTGGGCCCGCCTCTTCATGGCGTCGAAGTCGTCCGCCGGATACTGGACCGGGTCGTTGCTGCTGATGAGAACGAGCTGCACTCCCCGCCCCGCGTACTCCCGCTGGACGTCGATGACCCGCTCTTCCCACGCCTGCACGTACGGGCAGTGGTTGCACCAGAAGATGACCCCGAGTACCGGCTTTTCCTGAAACGACGCGACCTTGTAGCGCTTACCATCCGTTCCCGGAAGCTCGAACTCGATGATGGGATCGCCGATCCGTAGCGTCGCCATACGGGTTTTCGGCTCCTTTCGTCCCGCGGGTTGCTACCCGGCCGTCGCAAAGCCCGTCGTCTGAGGGAAGTGGCCCTGCCAGAGCCATTATACCCGGGTTCGCCAGCTCCCGTCAGGAACACTCGAAGCCGCACCGGTGGAGTATTCGTTCGCCGGCCCCGCCGGATAGGTGGAGACAGGTTCAGTGGTGGAAGATCAGGACAGCAC
>JBFMCJ010000576.1 GCA_040754675.1 Bacillota bacterium | reverse complement strand
GGGCGCGCTCCTGAACGGCCTGGTAGGCCTCGAGGGCCAGGTCCGTGCGGGTGCCCGACTCGCCTGCGCCGTCGCCCTCCCGCTGAGCGCGAGACCCCCTTCCGGCCGATTCAACGCGGCGGCGCCCCAGCAGCCACTCCCCGGACAGCGGCGGAACGCCCGCCGGCCTGGAGGGCATGGCGGGCCTACCCGCCGGAAAGCGAAAAGCCTGTTCGTCAGGCCGCGAGTAAGGTGGAAGAGGTGGAAATAACATGGGGCCGCATCCGGCTCCTTCCTGGGGCCTTAGCTTACCTCGCCGATAGCATGCCCCACCGGCGGGCCGGGCGCGTTGCGGTCGAAATGGCCGTGTGGTAGAATCGCACCGTCCGCGACAGGAGATGCTCCCGGCCTTGTGAGGAATAAGGGAGGTTCAGGGGTGCCCAATACCCGGTCTGCAGCCAAGCGGCTGCGCCAGTCCATCAAGCGCCACGCGCGCAATCAAGCTGTCAAGTCCGCCATGCGCACGGCCATCCGCAAGTGCCAGCGGGCGGCCCAGCAGCAGCCAGGCGAAGGCTGGCGGCTCTACCCGCTCGCGCAGGCTGCCATCGACAAAGCGGCGCGCAAGGGTGTCATCCACCCCAACCAGGCCGCACGCCGCAAGTCGCGGCTGGTCGCTTACCTGCGGCGCCTCGAGGCAGCGCAGCAACCCGCCGCAGGTCAGGAAAAGACCGCCGCCTCGTAACCGGCTGCGTTCTCTAAGTGGCTCGACCTGCCAGGTCCGCCATGCGGGCGAACAGGCGGGTCAGGGCGTCGGGCGGGTTCATGCCCCCCCGCTTGGCGTGGTGGTCGGCCTCCGCTGCCCACAGCAGGATCTGCAGGAGGCCGGCCGTTCCCCAGCGGCGTGCCTGCCGGGCCCACTGCCTGACCACGGGGGCGGGGCGTCCGGCCACCACCGTCTCCGGCAGGCTCTTCTCGGCGCCAACCGGCCAGTGCTCCGGGGCCCCAAATCGCGCTTCGAGCGCCTCGGCCACGTCCCAGAGCTGCATCGCCTGCCGGCTCAAGTCCCGCCAGAACCAGGCAGCCGGCAGCCCTTCGTGCTGCAGGGCCCGCGCCGTCCAAAGCGCCCTGGCAAAGTCCCCCTCCAGGGCAGCGCTCGCCACCTCGAACCGCCGCCGGTCGTCCGTACCGTCGGCACGTGAGGCTGCCGTATCGTCGGCTGCCTCCAGCAAGTCGGCCGACAGCAGCAGCCGCACCTCCCGTTCCCCTAGCTCCGGGGCGCCATAGCTTGCGAGCTTTAGCAACTCCTGCTCGGCCCGTTCGGGGAAGCGCCGCAGTGCCGCTGTAACCAGTGCTCTGGCGGCCGGCGTGAGCCGCAGCGACTTCCCCAACTCCTCGGCCACCCCCCCGGCCCATCGGGCGGCCTCTTTGGGCTCGGGCTCAACGACGGTGAACGGATGGCCGGAGGGGGCCAGCTCGCGCAGAAGCGCCATCACCCGGCCCTCCGGCGATCGGTCCCACAGCACGAGCCAATCCCGCCGGACCGGATGGGCGGCGACAGCCTGCAGGAGCGCCTCCATCTCTTTCCTGGGAACGGCCTCCGCCCGCCGCACCGCCACCACCCGGGTCAGCCCGGACAGCGGCGGGGTGTAGAGAAGCTCGAGCACCGGCACGGCCTGCACTTCGTCGCCGTGAAACGTCAGCCGCTCGCTGTCCGGCGCGCCGGCCGCCTCGATGAATGCCCGGCCGGCTGCCTCATCCGGCGCGTGCAGCACGTAGGCGCCGGGCGGGCAGCCGGGAGCTGAAGTTGCCGCATCGCTCACGGGCTTAAAGCGTCACCTTCTCCCGCTTCCCACAACAACTGAGAGACCGTCCCGTCGCGGCGACAGACCTGTCGCCCCGACCAGGCCGGCCGCAGGCACGCCCCCTCCAGGTCGAATTGGATAGAACCGGCGCCCCCCATCTCGAGGCGGAAACGCCGTGAGGACCGCCCATCCGCTATCAGCCGCAGGCTTGCGAACTCGACCTGCGCGGCGCCCTGACCCGCCCCAAACCCCGGCGAGGAAAGCAAGAACCCACCGTCTCGTTGGACCAGCACCCAGACCCGGCCGAACCGCTCGAGCGCAGCGGGCAACGGCGCCGGAGCACCCTCGCCTGCGCCGAACACCTCGGCGACCGCAAGCTCTGCCCGGACCCGCCCCAGCCCTGCCAGGACGCCTGCCGTCTTGTACAGCACCGGTTCGAGTTCCTGCTCGTCACGAAGCTTCACGACGAGCCATGCCGCTCGGTCAGGCCCCAGACCCGCAGCCACCCATCCCTGGCCCGCCGGCGTGCTGACAAGCGACCCCGCCTGGGGGCCCGCCGGAGCTCTCCCCGATAGCAGAATCGCCCCGACGAGCGCCGCCACACCCCACCCCAGCGTGCGGAAGCGTCCATAGGAACTGTGTGCCCGGAGCGCGACCGCCAGGAGGGCCCCCGCTGCGGCGGGCAGTATCCATAACCGGACCGGAAGCTGCACTC
>JBFMCJ010000575.1 GCA_040754675.1 Bacillota bacterium | reverse complement strand
CACTGAGATCACCCTCCCCGTCACCTCCGATCTGGGTCACCCAATTCCCAGATCGGAGGGAATTTCCCTGGGAGAGTGGCTCAGTTTTCAGCGGGAAAACTGGCTCAGGTTTAAGTGGGAATATGCATTTTGGCGGGGCGGTCCATTCCACATGCAATTCCGGGTTGGAGGAGTACGTTCGTCACATGCACCGCACATCATCCCCGGCTCCATAGGGGGTCCTTCAAGGTAGCATTGCAGGAAGTAGAAAACGGCATCGTCTCGGGTTACGAAGTCGGTCAGGGGAACCCGCCGGATGAAAAGCTGCTGCCTGCCGCAGTCAAGTGCCACGAGCAGTAGTGCGTGACCGCGGCTTCTCGAGCCAGCGCCAGGAGAGGGAGCGTGAGGCGCGAAGGATGGAGCACATCCGTACAGATCTGGCCGAGGGTGGCCGACTGGAGAACTGACCAACGGCAATGGATTGCGATGGTTAGTGTGTTTGGCAGTGGGTTTAACAAGGGTGCACGTACATGGCATCTGGAGGACTGACACATGGACGCGATGGGGAACAAGAGCCACATCATGGAAGAGTTGCAGCGGCAGTTGAGGCGGCCGGAAGGCACAGTGGAGTTTCGCAGTTCTGCCGATCTCCTTCTGGGACAAGTCTGCAGTCAACAGGTCCTCCTCCAAGTTGTGGCTGCTGCCCAAGTCTTTCGGATCGAGAAAGAACCGCCAAAGCTCCTCCGCCTTTACCACTTTTCGCCAGGTACCGGGTCCCGTGTCGCGACCGTGGATTTGGCTGGTGTTGCTGCGTGCGAAGAAGTTTATTGGGGTTTCTCCTGGTCTCCGGATGAGACGAATCTGTTCGTCGGGCCGATTCCTCCTGTCCGGGGTGGGCTGCTGTTGTCTAAAGGGGAGCGTACCTCTAAGGCGTACAGGGCGGCCAAGGACGGGTTCGTTGTTCAACTTGGGGACGACGGAGTGGAGGTGATGGAGCCGAGGTTGTTCATTGACGGCCAACTCGTAGTCGGCCCCACGGCTCGTGAGGTTTGGGAGAACACGGTGGAGGCAGTTCGTGTCTTGCTGGACGCGCCGCTAGGCGATTACCGGTTCGAGGTCGTAATGAGCAACCTAGTCATAATAATGCTTGTCACGGGCTATGAAGTTTACTGTAGAACCAGGTTTGTTGAGCTTGAGCAGGAAGGCGTTCAGCCAGATTTGCGCCGGCTTGTCGAGAAGGTGTTCTCGAGGCAGGAACGGGAGGCTGGGGAGCCAGAGAGGTTGGACCGCCAAGCCCGAGAAGAGCACATTACGTTCCTGGAGAAGATAGCGCGGGTTAAGATAAACTTCCAGAACTATGAAGAGTGCAAGAAAGCCTACAGGGCTGCTTATGGAGTTGCGTTTGGAGCTATAGGGATTCCGGCGGCCGAGGTTTATTCACTCAAGCGCTTTATTGAGTACCGCCACCGCATCGTTCATGTGTCTCCGATGATTGCGATGCTTAATGAGCGCCATGTCCCGCCGGAACAGCCAGAATTCTCGAACAGGCAACTGGCCCGAAGAGCGCTTGAGTGTTTTGGGGCGTTCGTTGAGGCCCTGCATAAGGCCTCGCTGACACTGCGCTGAAGGTTCGCGCTTGGTGCGGTTCTAGCACCGGGGCACGAGTTAGCCTTCATTTCCCGAAGCATGGGGTTGCGACGGACTCAATTTGGCGGCTAGGGCGGGCCGCTAGGGTCGTTCCCGTGGGGGGGCTGTCGCATAATCAAGATGTCGTCGGTCGTCTTCTCCGGGCCCTTCACCTTCCACCGTGGCTGACCGCATCCTCGTGGTGGGCGAAGCCGCCCCGAAGGTGAAGGCCACCCCTGGTGGCGGCGTGTACTACGGACTGCCGGAGGCCAACATTGCCATGGAGGTATTGACCCGCGCTATGGCGGAGGACGACCTTTGTGCGGCGTCGCTGGCGGACTACGATCGCCGGTGGAGGTTACAGCTCGGCGCGAGATCGAGGTGGGTGTTCGGTCCTGACCGGTTGCCTCGCGGGTAGGGGACGCCACGCTGGCCCTGTGACTGACCTGGCCAACCGCGGTGGGAGTGGTTTAGCGGTCTTGGCGTTTCCGAAAGGAGGGCCTTCACGATGCCGCCCATTATCGATGATACGATGCTGGGTATCCGGAGTCACGACGTTCAGCCCGGGCTTTGTGGTGTTACTATGGGCCTGATCAACCGCTACATGCGTAAGACCAAACTAGTCGGGGCTGCCGCACAGCTTGCAGTATTCTTGCGAGGGCGCGACGAGGTGGTGGATTGGGAGGGCTTCCTGACGGCAGCCGGGGAGCTCGGGCTTGAAGACTTACTTGCCCACAAGGCGCTGCGGGTTCTAGAGGCAGTTGAGTACGTTCGCGTCGTTGGGCATGGTGAGGTGGTCCGCAAGATTGAGTGTTCCATCCCTGTGCTGTCCGACCTTTATCGCCCACTGGGCGAGTATATGAGGGAGGGACTGCATCCCGAAGAACTAGAGCTAGC
>JBFMCJ010000574.1 GCA_040754675.1 Bacillota bacterium | reverse complement strand
GTGGCGCGTGATCCCCCACCATGGCACAATGTCGCCTCCTGCGGCCCAGACCAGGCTTGGGGCGTCCGCGTAGAGTATCAGCGAACCTGCGGCAGCGGCGCTCGAATCCTGCTCGAGGGCCATGACGAGATGCCCCAGGGCGGAGGGCTCCGGCACGGCGTCGTTGTTGAGGAGCCAGAAGTAATCGGCCCTGGCCGTTTCAGCGGCCCTTGCCATTCCGGCAAGGATCCCCGCGTTCACCCCGCCGGCAAAGCCGCGGTTCTCGGGCAAGCGGGTGAGCGACATACCCGGCCGGGACGCGAGCCATGCCGCCAGCCGGTCGGCCGAGTCGTCCGAGGAACCATTGTCCACGACCACGACCTCGAAGCGCGGGTACTCGATCCGCTCCAGGGCCTGGAGGGTGCCGACCGTCGTGCGCCATTGGTTCCAGTTGACAACCACCACGCGTACGAACGGGAAGGCCGACGTCGTGTCCGATGCCGCGCCCCGTGTGATGTCTGCGGTGCCCTTCGCCATGTTCGTCATGCCCGTTTCGCTACCCACGGCTAACGGGCGGCCTCCTCGAGGATGGCGGCTGTGGCTCCGGCCGCCGCATCCCATGAATAGAGCGATGCCCGGCGCAGGCCCCGCTCCCGCATCGCCGCCGAGAGGGCCGGGTCGGTGGCCACGCGCACCATCGCTTCGGCGGCGGCTTCGGGGTCGTCCGGGGCGACGGTTAGAGCCGCGCCACCTGCCCCGCCCTCGCCGCCTGGCCCCCCTGCCCCGCCTACGAGCTCCTGAATGGCGGGGATGTTGGACGCGATCACGGGCGTACCGCAGGCCATCGCCTCCAAGACGGGGAGCCCGAAGCCTTCGTAGAGCGACAGGTAGACGAACGCCGCAGCGCCGCTGTACAGGGCTGGCAGCCACCGTTCTTCGACGTAGCCGAGGGCACGGACGCGCGGCAGGGGCGTCCCGGCGACGCCCCGAGCAGAGAAGTTCACCGGATGAGGGATGGCCGGGCCGGCGGTCGACTCCCGCACGCCCGGCACCTTTTGAAAGACCGCCGAGATCCCGCCCGCCAGCACCAGGCTCACGCCGGGGAGGCGGAGTGCGGCAAGGCGCCAGGCGGCCAGGACGGCGCCGAGGTTCTTGCGGGGTTCCGTGGAGCCCACGAAGAGCAAGTAGCGCTCCGGCAGGTCGAAGTGGCGGCGCATCTTCTCGACCTCCGGAGGCGGAGCCGGACGGAACGCCGCATCGACCCCGTTGGGCACCACCGCAATCTTCTCGTCGGGAACCCCCAGGCGGTCGGCAATGCGGGCAGCGGCCGCGTGCGAGACCGTGATGACGCGGCGCACCCGGCGGGCAAGGCGCGGCCACAGGTACGCGTACCACCGGGTAAAGGCCGGGTCGAACCACTCCGGATGCTCCAGTGCGGCCACGTCGTGAATCGTCACCACCTGATGACGAACCCGCAGGGGCCCCGTGTTCGCAGGGCTCCAGAGCAACCGGCGCCCGAGATGGCGCGGCAGGACGAACTGTTCCCACAGGTGGCCGGCCACCCCGCCGGAGGCGATAGCGTGCGGCGGCGCAAGGATTTCGACCTGACCGTTGAGGCGCCGGGTGAGTTCGTGCGCGTAGCGCTGCACTCCCGTCAGGCGTTGCCGCATGAACCGGCCGTTGGCGACCACGCGCGGCGCATGGGCCGCCGGCGCCGCTGCTCGGGTGGCGTTCATCGCGTCGCGCCCGCAGCCGAGGGGATACGCACCCACTCGTTCCACCCCTCGTGCCGCGTCAGTAGGCACCCTTTCCGGACAGGACGGCGCCTGCCGTACGTGCCAGGATGTAGGTGTCAAGCCACGGCGACCAGTTGCGGATGTAGTACGAGTCCAGCTCGATCCGTTCGGCGTAGGTAATGTCGTTGCGCCCCGACACCTGCCACAACCCCGTCAGGCCGGGGCGGACGCGGGTATAGAGCTCGAAAGCCTCGCCGTATTTGGGCACCTCGTCGGCCACGACAGGCCTCGGCCCCACGAGGCTCATCTCGCCCCGCAGGACGTTCCAGAGCTGGGGCAGTTCGTCCAGGCTGAACCGCCGCAAGAGGTGCCCGGTGCGCGTGATGCGGGGATCGTCTTTCAGCTTGCGCTCGCGTTCCCACTCGCGGCGGGATTCGGGATGCTCGGCGAAGTGACGCTGCAGCACGGCCTCCGTGTCGACGACCATCGTGCGAAACTTCCACGCCCGGAACTTGCGCCCGCCCTGCCCGATGCGCTCGTGGCCGAAGAAGACCGGGCCGGGCGAGTCCAGCTTGATGGCCGCGGCGATGGCAAGGGCAAGCGGGATCGCCGCCACGCACAGCGCCAGCGCCAGCAGCGTCTCCACCAGGCGCTTGGCCGCCCGCATGCGGCGGTCGAGCAGGTTGCGGCGGATGTCGAGCACCAGGATGCCCTGTAGGTCTCGCGGGCTCACCCACAGGCTCGGCACCTGGAACAGATCGGGCACCACGCTGACGCGCAGGAAGCGA
>JBFMCJ010000573.1 GCA_040754675.1 Bacillota bacterium | reverse complement strand
GGTGGAGATTTCCTGTTCTACCACGAGGGGATGACATCGGCGATTGGGAAAGCGGTGGAGGCTCTAGACCGTGAGAGGCTGTCCTTGGGAAAGGCACTGGGCTTAAGTAACATGCGCTCCCTTCGGGACCAGGACATAGCGTGGTACGGTCACCAAGGTGTGTTCGGCAACAATGTGCATGAGACCAGCGTGAACAACCCCATTTACCGGTGGAGCAAGGCTCCGTCCATCTTGGATCATCGCTATCTTACCGAGGATGTACCGTATGGTCTGGTCCCGGTTGAATCCCTGGGTCGTTGGGCAAAGGTGAAGACAACTGTAACTTCTGCGCTAATCGATTTGGCCTGCGTCGTCTTGGAGAGGGATCTACGAGCAGCAGGGCGCACCCTCGAGCGGCTGGGCCTTAGTTTCGCAACACTCGAAGAGTTGAGGAGGGTGGTAGATGAGTCCGGGGTATGATGCCGCGCCGGAGCCTTTGGTCCTGGCGGGCGGGACGGTGATAACCGGCGACGGATCGACGGTGATTGATGAAGCGTCGGTCGTAGTGGCGGGTCGACTGATCGCCGATGTGGTGCCGGGCAAGCTGGATCACGCACGAGCTTGGGATCTGAGCGGGTGCTACGTCTTTCCGGGCCTCATCAATCACCACACCCACGGGTGCACCTTCGGTCCCCTGTACCCCAGCGCCGCGCCGGCTCTTGATGAGGATGCGGTGTTGCGAAATCTAGACCGCCACCTTCTGGCGGGCACGACTACGATCCTTAACCTGGATGGGTTTGCCCTGCCCGAGGAGGTAACGCGGGCCCAGGATCTGCATCCGGTAAACATAAAAAGCGCCTCCTCCCACACGCCCCTTAACCTGCGCGCCGCAGAACTGGCGGACGGCTCTGGTCTTACTCCTCGCCACCGGCAGGCTCGGGTGGAGGCGATGGTGCAGGCCGGAGCGGTCGCGGTGGGGGAGATAGGCGGGGGCCACACCCTTGGCGGGGGCGGCCAGGAATACCTGTACATTCCCCGCGCCGTCAAGCAGGCGACAGGGGTTGATATCAGCCCCCGCCTGGCTCGGAAACTTAAGGTTGCCGTGCTTGGCCGCCACGTTGACCCCGGCAGTTACGACCCCGAGGCCCTCAAACGCGCCATGACGGAGGCCGGGCTGGAAAGCCGCATATCGCCCGAGCGTCTGCGGGTCCTGATAGCTGAGAGCGTGCTGCCATCTTTCCAGGTGGCCATCGACGGGTTCAGGGAGGCGGCAGAGGTAGCAAGGGGCCTCGGCCTCCCTTTGGTGGTGCACAACTCTGCTCCCTCCAAACAGGCAGTCTTGGCCTTGGCCAAGGAAGGGTTCCGCTTCATCGCTGCACATTGCAACCATGATACTTTCGAACTCCAAGAAGCTTTGGAAGTGGCACGCCGCCTGCGTAGCCTGGGGGTGCTCGTGGATGTGGCTACATTTGACTCGTTTGGAGGAAGCGCGGACCCATCCCCGCCGGAGTACTTCTTCGCCTTCCTGGAGTCCGGTCTGGTCGACCTGCTCTCTACGGACTATGCGGGGGGATCGTTCGACCCCATATGGGCGGGGATCAGGGCTGCGGTCCAGAAGCGGGTTATTACGCTTCCGAGGGCGGTCGCCTTGGCCACATCCAACGTGGCGGATGCTTTCCCGCTTCTGGCCCCCGGCCGGGGGACCATCGCTCGTGGAAAGGTGGCTGACTTGGTGGCGGTGGACAAAGAGGACTTGGGGCGCTTCCGTCTGGTGATGATCGGCGGAAAGGTGGTGGTGTGGCAGGGAAGCAAGGTTTCCGGTTTGGGGGATTGGACGGAGTCCAGGTAAGGCCGAAGTTCAAACCAAACTGGCAAGGGGGTGGAGCCTTTGACAGGGAGACGGAGCCGGGTGGCGATGCTATCGGTATTGTTGCTAACATTTGTGCTTGCGTCGTGCGCTGGCAAGCCTCCGGCTAAGGAAAAGGAGGAGGTGACGGTACGGGTTGCCATAGCGCCGGGGGTAGTGCACCTGGATGCCCAGGACACCAATACGCGCTATGCGTTCGAGGTGACGCAGCTGTGTTACGAGAATCTCTTTGAGCGAGACAAGGACGGCAAACTCCAACCGTGGCTGGTGAGCGACTGGAGCGTTTCGGGCGACGGCCTGGTGTACACGTTCCACGTGAGGGAGGGGGTCAAGTTCCACGACGGTACTCCCCTCGACGCAGAGGCGGTAAAAGTAAACCTTGAGCGGAAAATACAGAGGGATCAGCCGCTGGCCAGCATGCTGAAGCCTTACCTCCAGGAGATGAGGGTCACCGGACCCATGACGCTTGAATTACGGTTCAACAAGCCCATGTTTGACCTGCCCGGCATTCTTGCTGCCAAGACCTTTGCTATATACAGCCCGAAAGCTCTACGCGAGCAACAGCCCGAATGGTTCAAGGAGAACATGGTGGGCACCGGGCCGTTCATCCTCAAGGAGTACAGGAAGGGTGAGTATGCTAAGTTCGTCCGTAACCCC
>JBFMCJ010000572.1 GCA_040754675.1 Bacillota bacterium | reverse complement strand
CCCAATACATGGGGGCATGGCTTCTCACCCACAACCGCTTGACAGACACGAACGAGTACAATATGTTGCCTTATCACTAAGCCGTTGCTATACTCTCAGTGCGTGGGCGGCTAGCTCAGTGGTTAGAGCGCGTGACTCACATTCACGAGGTCAGAGGTTCAAATCCTCTGCTGCCCACCAGCGTAAGGCCCAAATGAGCGTCCGGACCCCATCAAGTTGGTGCAATCTTGGTGCAATCGAAAGCTGGCCAACACCTGCTAGAGGCGCGAAAATCGGGACCGCCTGACTCCTGGAGAACCAGCATCCGCGCCGCTCGACTCCGAATGATGTCCGTGCGTGGGGGAAAGTTGTTCATTTCTGCACCTGGCCGTCCGGGTCCTTCCTGGCCGTTACTTGCTCAACTATAGAAGACATTCTCGCCTCGGCGCGCCGTTTCAGCCCGACCGTGACGTGGCCGTAGGTGTCGGCCGTCGTGGCGATCGGCGAGTGACCCCGGAGCTCCGAAACAACCTTGGGGTCCTCCCCCGCCTCCAGCATCATCGTCGCCCAGGTATGCCGGGCGTCGTGGAACCGGGCGTACGGCACGCCTGCCTATTTGAGAAGTCTCGCAAAGGCGGGCGAAGTTCGTCGGTGTCCAGGGACTCGCATCACGAGCCCGCTGCGGAGCGCCTACTTAAAGGCGTGACCCACTAGAGGCAGGCCATACGCAGGTCAGTCAATCGACAAGATCCTGGACGGATTCGAGGACTTAGAAGCAAATACGTCTTACCTATCAATCGGGGTCTCCGGAAGGAAGAAAGATCGCTCTCTAAAGGTCAGTCGTGCTCGGGAACTGGCCCTTGGGTTGCTGACACGAAGTCGCGAGCAGTCCCGAGTAGTGATGCAATGTCCGGGCATGAAAGGCGGGACACAGGCGGTCCTTGACAAAAGAGGTCACTGGTGGCTTTCCTTCGAGTTGGAAAACACCGAAACGAAAGAGGCTGATTCACGAGTGACGCCAGGCTTTAGGATAGCATTACTGGAACTTTTGCGTAAGTACCAGGGGGAGCCTGAGGTCTTTTTTGCGAGGGGCCGGCCGTTGTGGCCGAGGAGCGGGATGAAGATGGAATGCGTCGTCTGGCTGTGTTTTCTGCTGCAGACGGAGAGGCAGTGTTGACGGTGGATTGGCGAGATGTGATGCCTGGGATCAATGTGACGCAGGCACTTGTTTTACCCGACGGGATAGTGGTCGCAGGCGATAACGGTTCAGTGTCTCTACTTACCCACGAACTCAAGGTTCTTTGGACTAAATTCCCGAAAGGCGCTAAGAACAACTCCGATGCACACATTGAACTGCTAGGATCGCCGGGCGGAAACATGGTTGCCGTTGCCACCTACTTCATTCCCGCTGCTCCTGTTTCCCCGCTCCACGTGTCCATGGAAGTTCAGCTCACTGTTTTCGACGAGAACGGAAATGGGCTGGTCACTCATGGCGGTTTCAAGAGGCTGATTAACCGCATCACGTTCGGCTTGTGTACTGGGAACCATGGTCGGGTCTTAGGGCAACTCCCTGATAGATTCCCTTCCCCACTCCTCCAAACCTATCTCTTACCGCCTTCAGTACCGGGTCTAGTGCGTCAAATCTCGTCCCGGACTTGCTCATTGTCACGACAGGATCCAGGTTGTAGTGGTCTATGCAAATAAAGGCCCAGCATAAACCGTCTTCTTCCGTCCAGAATCGGGCCGCCTTTTCTCGCCAGCAGTGCGTCTTGACCGTTCGCAGGGGCAAAGGGAACAAGTACAGAGAAGTACCACACTGAGCGTCGAAACCCGCAGGGCCCTTGCAGCCTATCTCTCGACGCGTCCCAGGGCCGCACCCGGCGAACCGCTCTTTGTCGGCCAGCGCGGGTCTATGACGCCCCCGGACGTTTGGCGCATGCTTCACAAGTACGCGAGAGCAGCCGGGGTTGAGGTTTCACCTCACATCTTCAGGCACACCCTTGCGACCCGTTTCCTGAGGAAGGCGGGGGCCGACCTCGTAACGGTGAAAGAGCTGCTAGGCCACGAGAAGCTTGAGACGACAGTTCTGCTGCAAATCGGCACGGTATGCTTTTCTGCACGAAATCCGCATGGGTCGCAAGTGTCACGGCCGGTTGTAAAATCCCCCATCTAGGGTCGGATGAAAAGTCCCCCACCCCCTCGAAGTGGCACTCCGGAATCTGCCGGGTTTCGGAGGTGCCGAGCTTGCTCGGAGGTGGGGAAATCTTGGATATCAAAGTTATTTACGCTGAAGGATTGAGCATCAGGGAAATAGCGAGGCGGACCGGACACGACCGTAAGACCGTCCGGAAGTATCTTCGTGCCAAAGAACTGCCCGAGTACAAACCGAGGCCCCCCAGGCCATCCAAACTCGACGACTACAAGGACTACCTCAAGGCCAGGATGGCCGATGGCGTGTTCAACGCCAACCGGCTCCTCGCTGAGATCCGCGCTCTGGGGTACACCGGCGGTAAGACAATTCTAAAGGATTTCGTCAAACCCTT